>JAKAGN010000187.1 GCA_021815525.1 Deltaproteobacteria bacterium | reverse complement strand
GGCCGCGGCCCTCGCCGGCCTGCCGTCCCTTCACAAGGCCTTTCTCATGGCGCTGGCTTACGCCTTCGAGCATCTCTTCATCCGCTTCCTCGAAAAAAAGCCCGTGTTCGACCGCTACCTCGACCGGTACCTGGAGGGGCTCCTGGCGGGGGAAACGAGGGACCCGGGGCTTCCCCCCAGCCCCGGGAGCCTGGCCGCGGCCTGGCTTTCGCTCACGATGGGCAAGGGCGTGGATGAAAGGAGCCATCCCGACACCGTGGACGTGCTGGCGGCCCTCGACGGCGCGGCCGGCGAGCTTCGGTGGATCGCGGGGGAGCCGGTTCCGGGGAGGCGGCGCGAGGCCCGGGCCGAGTTTTACGTCCGCGCGCTCCGGGGCCTGTACGACGAGGTCATCTCCCGCTGGGACATTTTCGAGCCCGGCGACGAGGAGGACGCGGTGAACCTCCGTGACGAGGCCGCCCCGCCCGGCGAGCTTCCCGAGCCCGAGGAAGGCGAGGAGGAGGAAAAGGGGGAGAGCGAAGCCGCCGAGACCGGCGGGCTTTCCCCGGAGCTTGCCGAGGAGGTGGAGCGCATCCTGGAGGAGGGGGACCAGGACCTCTCCCGCCAGGTGTCCCTGGCCGTGGCCGACCCCGAGGCCCGGGCCATGCCCACCCGCTTCCGGAAGGGCCGGGCCCTCTCCAGCGTACGGCCCGACCCCCTCACGGTGGCGCGGCTCCGGCGGATTTTTGCGAGGCGCGAGGATGCCCTCGCCCGCGCGCGCCGCCGCCGCTTCGTCAGGGGGCTCTCCGAGGGCCAGGTGGACGCCCGGAGGCTCTTCCGCGTGGGGCTCGACGGCCGGGTCTTCCGGGCCCGGGAGAACCCCGGCGACGACGAGCGCCTGTCCCTTTCCATCGTGGCGGACGCCTCGGCCTCCATGAGCGGCAAGGGCGTGGAGAAGCCCTGGCAGGCCGCGGAGCGCGTCTTCGTGTCGCTGGCCGAGGCCGCGCGGGGCTTCGAAGCGGAGCTTTCCATCCTGGGCTACTGCGAGGAGGAAAAAATCTGCACCTTAACAGAGCTTTACTCGGGCGGCCGCTTCTACACCCTGGTCCCGGCGGGCCGCACGCCTTCGGGCCAGGCGATACTTGCGGCCGCCTCGCGCCTTGGCAGCCGCGGGCCGGGGCGCAGCATCCTTGTCCACGTCACGGACGGCGCGTCCAACTGCGGGCTTCCACTCTCGGAGGCCCGGGATTTTTGCAGGAAGCGCGGAATCGAGATGTATACCGTGGGAATAGGCATGAACCCCCAGACCCGCGATTTTTTGTTGGCCTCGCTGCCGGAAGGCTCCGTCTTCTTCATGAAGGACGTCCGCTTCCTGGCCGAAGGCCTGGAGAGGCTTTTCAGAAAGACCCTCCTGTGACGGGAAATATTCGCTGATTCGGAGGCTTGCACTCCGGAAGCGTTTACGGCGCAAATGCGGGCGTCACACTCCCCCTCACAGGATTCATACTTGCCTCGCGGCGGGCAATCGTGTTTTAATGTTCTGACCGTGGGCGGGTCGTCGCGCCTGCCCGGGGCCCGGAACGCGGCCCGGGTGCATCCCGGCCGCAGCGTTTTTTAGAAGCCGGCGAATTTTTTCAAATCGAAGAACTTATTCCATAGCAACAGGCCCCGGAAAACGGCGCGAAGGGGACGGACCCCAACGGCGCGCCCGAGCCCGGCTGCGGCCTGCCAAGGAGGATCGAATGCTTTACGGCATCATCGGCGGTGTGGCTGTTCTGGTCATAGTCTTGGTGGTGGTTCTGGTGTTGAAGTCCCGCAAGGAGGAGCCGGAAGCCGCCCCGGCCGCCGAGGCCGAAGAAGACGTGGGCGTGACCCTCGTGGAGCGCGCCGCGCCCGAGCCCGAGCCCGAGCTGACCCTGGTGGAGGAGGCCGCGCCCGCGCCGGCCTACGCTCCGGAGCCGGAACCGGCCTTCGAGCCCGAACCCGCCTACGTGCCCGCGCCCGCCCCCGCCGACGCATCCATGGACATCTCCTTCGACGACGAGATCCCCGCGGAGGCCGAGGCCGAGGAATCCGTTGAAATCAGCCTGGAGACCGACGCGCCGGCCGAGGCCGCCTTCGCCATGGACGCCGGGGCCAACGTGGAGGACATGCTGGCCATCGAGATGCCGGCCGACGCCGAGGCCGTGGAGGTGTCCCTGGATAAGGAGGGCGCCGAGCCCGCGGATGTCTCCCTGGAGCCCTCCGCCAAGAGCGAGGCCGCCCCGTCCAAGGACAAGAAGAAGGGCGAGGGCGAAGGCGCCGAGTTCGCCACCGAGGTGGACTCGGAGGTGGACGCCCTGTTCGGCGACGATTTCTGATTAGGTTCCCCATTCGGAGAAGGGGAGGGCCCGCTTGCCGGCGGGTTTTCCCCTTCTCCGCAAGTGTATCCTTTTTCCTAAAAAATCAAGCTTCCCGCCGCATCCAAGCGTACGCTTTCCCCGTCTTCACCCCTTGATTTCAGCACCCTGATCGGCGTATTGTTGTCATAATTGCAGTATCTCCGTGCGTTCGGCCGCCGGTTTTCCTCCAGCGCCGCCATCCTCCTCCGCGGAAAGGAAGGACGCCATGACCGAGGACGCCGTCCTTGACAAGATGCGCCTCCGGGTGGAGACCCTCGCCTCGGTCCTTGGCATGGCCCTGGGGATGGAGCCTGGAGGCCTCCTGGAGCACCTCGCCGAAAATCTGCCGGTTGGAATCGGGGTTTACGACGAGAGCGAGAGGCTCATCTACCTGAACCACGCCCTGGCGGCGCTTGCCGGCTACGACCGGGACTCGCTTCTGGGGCGGCCGCTTTCCGAGCTTGTGACCCCCGCTGATCGATCGGCCTTCGCTTCCCAGCTGGATAAGCGGAAAAGGGGGGAGGCCAGCACCTACGAGCTTTTCATGTTGAGGAAGGACGGCTCCCGCGTCCGGGCCATAACCTCGGGCCGCCCGCTCCTGGACGCCGGGGGCCGCTACCGGGGCGGCTTTGCGGCCATAATGGACGCCACGGCCCTCCTGGTCGCCAAGGACGCCCTCCGGGACCGGGAGGAGCGCTTCGAGCAGCTGGTGCGCCACGCGCCGGCCGGGATCGTCGAAACGGACCTGGCGGCCAACCGTTTCGTTTCCGTGAACGAGCTGGTCTGCAACCTGACGGGTTACTCCCGCGAGGAACTGCTGTCCATGCCGGCGGTGGAGCTTTTCGCCGAGCCCGACCGGCCGGTCTTCATCGAACGCATCAAGGTCCTCTTGGAAGGCGGCGAGGTTCCCCTCACGTGGGAGTACCAGATCCGAAAGAAGGACGGCGGGCTGATGTGGGTCCTCATCAGCTCCAACATCGAGTACGTGAACGGCGTCGCCCGCTACTCCCGCGTGGTGGCCAGCGACATCACGGCCCAGAAGCTCGCCCAGCAGCTTGCCGTCCTGCAGCGGGACATCGCCATGGCCCTTGGGGAGGCCCGGGATTTTTCCGCGGCCTGCGACGGGGTACTTTCGGCCGTCACTAAAATCGAGGACATGGACTGCTGCTGCATCCATCTAGTCGAGCCCGGGTCGGGAAGCCTGGTCCTCACGGCCGAGCAGGGGCTCGGAGCGGACTTCGCCGGAGCGGTCTCCCGTTTTCCGGCGGATCATCCCTTCAGCCGGGCCCTCGTGAATGGAGAGGTGAACTCCAAGGATTGGGACGCCATGCGGGCCTCCGAGGACGGAGCCCGCAAGTCCGCGGGTTTCCGGAGCCTTCTCGCCTTTCCCCTCCTGAGCGAGGGCCGCATGATGGGCGCCATGAGCGTGGGAAGCCGCCGCGCGGACGGAATATCGGGCATGGTCCGGGACGCCCTGCTGCCCCTTTCGGTGCACCTGGGAAGCGCGCTGGCGCGCATCCGGGCCGAGGAGCACCTCCGGGACTCCGAGGAAAAGTACCGGATCCTCGTGGAAAGCGCCACGGACGCCATCGTCATCGTCCAGGACGGGAAGATCAAGTTCCCCAACCCGGTGGCCCTTTCCATGACGGGCTACTCCCGCGAGGAGATGGTGGGGATGGATTACCTGGCCCTCATCCATTCCGACGAGCAGGGGGTGGCCATGGATCGGCATTCCCAGAGGCTTTCCGGCGAGCTTGCGGGAAAACCCCACGACTACCGCTTCGTCACAAAAAGCGGTGAGGTGAAGCTGGCCCAAGTCTCCGGCATCTTCATCAAGTGGGAGGGCCGCCCCGCGGTCCTAATGGTGGCCCGGGACATCACCGACCAGCGCCGCATGGAGGCGCAGCTGGCCCAGGCCGAGCGCATGGAGGCGGTTGGAACCCTCGCCGGCGGCGTGGCCCACGACTTCAACAATCTCCTCATGACCATCCAGGGCAACGTGTCCCTGATGCTCCTGGGGCTTCCCACGGACCATCCCCATTACGCGCGCCTGAAGGGGATCGAGTCCTCCATCCAGAGCGGCTCGCGCCTCACGGCCCAGCTTTTGGGCTACGCCCGCGGCGGCAAGTACGCCCTGGAGCCCACCGATCTCAACGCCCTCGTCTCCGGCGCGGCCCATCTCTTCGCCAGGGCCCGGCGGGAGGTCCGCATCCGCGAGCACCTGGCCGAGGACCTCTGGACAGTGGAGGTGGACCGCGCCCAGATCGAGCAGGTGCTCCTGAACCTTCTCATGAACGCCTGGCACGCCATGCCCGGCGGCGGCGACATCATCATCTCCACCGACAACGTGGCGCTTCCCGAGGAGGAAGCGCGCGGATTTTCCCTCCCGCAGGGCTTTTACGTGCGGCTTTCCCTGAGCGATACCGGCGTTGGCATGGAGGAAGCGGTCAGGAAACGCATCTTCGAGCCCTTTTTCACCACCCGCGAAAAGGGCGCCGGCGCGGGCCTGGGCCTGGCCTCCTCCTACGCCATCGTGAAGAACCACGGCGGCATGATACACGTCACGAGCGAACCCAGGCGCGGCTCCACCTTCATCATCCACCTGCCCGCCTCGGACAAGGACGCGCGCCGGGAGGCGGAGCCCTCCTCCGGCATCTTCCGCGGGAGCGGCACGGTGCTCCTGGTGGACGACGAGCCCATGATCCGCGACGTGGCCGCCGCCATGCTCCGGGAGATGGGCCTGACAGTGATAAAGGCCGAGGGCGGCCGGCAGGCCCTCGAAATTTTCGCCCGGAAACACAAGGACATCCGCCTCGTTATCCTGGACCTGGTCATGCCCGATCTGGGCGGCCGGGAAACCTTCGACGCCCTCCGCAATATCCAGCCCGACGCCTTGATCCTCCTCGCCTCCGGCTACAGCCTGGACGGGGAGGCCCGCGAGATGCTGGCCCACGGCCACGCCGCCTTCCTCCAGAAACCCTTCGACCTCATGGAACTCTCCGCAAGAATAGCGGATATCCTGGCCCAGTGACACCAGATTGCGTGCAAAGAGCGAAGACCCGCACTCCCTCCCCCTCTCCAAAAGCGCCTCCGGCGGCCGGGGAGACTACGTCCCCCCGGACCCCCGATAATGGCTCCGTGTGTGCGCAGCACACACGGAGCAGATTTTGGAGGGCTCCGCATTCCACCGGTCAAGAAGTGAAACGCCGAAGAGGGCCCAAGGGAAGGGAACCCGCGCCTATGCCCCCAGCGCTTTGCAGCGCGGATGGGGGCTTGACGGAGCATGCAGGAATAATTTCTATAAATTCAAAGATGTTAAGCTCCATACGTTCAAAAAATGAACGCTTCACGCCCCATATCCTTCCGGCCCGGCTCCGAGCGTTCAATTTTTGAACGTTCAAATTATGAACGCTTCCAACATCCGGAAATTACATCTTTTTACCTCGACATAGAGCATCCGGCCCTTGCCAGATCTGCACGCAGGCCGTTTGACCCAAGCTTCCAGAAGTCGGGCGGAAAGATGCGAAGCCCTCAAAAAAACTGCTCCGCATGTGCGCAGCACATGCGGAGCCATTATCGGGGGTCCGGGGGGGCGTAGCCTCCC
>JAKAGN010000186.1 GCA_021815525.1 Deltaproteobacteria bacterium | reverse complement strand
CTCGTCCAGGGTGTAGTCCTCTTCCTTTTTGAGGCGCGGAATGATCAGGTCCACCGAGTAGTAAAGCTGCGTGGACTTCTCGGCGGGCCCCGAGATGATGAGGGGGGTCCGGGCCTCGTCGATCAAGATGGAGTCCACCTCGTCCACGATGGCGTAGTGGGGGTCCCGCTGGACGAAGTCGCCCCGGGTGTACTTCATGTTGTCCCGGAGGTAGTCGAAGCCGAACTCGTTATTCGTGCCGTAGGTGATGTCGGCGTTGTAGGCCGCGCGGCGCTCGTCGTCGGTGAGGCCGTGGAGGATGGTGCCCACGGAAAGCCCCAGGAAGCGGTGGATCTGTCCCATCCACTCGGTGTCGCGCTTGGCCAGGTAGTCGTTCACCGTCACGATGTGGACGCCCTTGCCGGTAAGCGCGTTCAGGTAGGAGGGCAGGGTGGCCACCAGGGTCTTGCCCTCGCCGGTCTTCATCTCGGCGATCTTTCCCTCGTGTAGCACGACGCCGCCCACGAGCTGCACGTCGAAGTGGCGCATGGAAAGCACGCGGCGGGAGGCCTCCCTGACCACGGCGAAGGCCTCGGGGAGGATGTCGTCCAGAGGCTCGCCCTTGGCCACCCGCTCCTTGAACCGCGCGGTCATGGCCCTAAGGCCATCGTCGTCCAGGCCCTTCATCCTGGCCTCGAGCTCGTTGATCCTCTCCACAAGGGGACGGATGCGTTTCAACTCGCGGTCGTTCTTGGTTCCGAAAATTTTCTTGAGAAGGTTCATCATGGGCGTTCGTTACGCCTCCTTGGGAGGGGGATCGGACCCGTGGGCTCGCGGGCTAGCGGCGCTACCGCGATAGCAGGACAAGGGGTGCAAGGCAAGACAAAATCCCCCGGGGCCGCTTTTTGATCGGCTCCTCGGGGGATCTTTGGACGGAAAAAGGAATGTCCCGGGCGTCCGGCCGGCTGTCAGCCGGCCTTGATGTACTTCACGGGGTTCACGGGGACGTTGTTCAGGCGGACCTCATAGTGGAGGTGGGAGCCGGTGCTGGAGCCGGTGTTGCCCACAAGGCCGATCACGTCGCCTTTTCTCACCTTGTCGCCCTCTTTCTTCAGGATGGCGGAAAGGTGGCCGAAACGGGTCTCTACGCCCTTGCCGTGATCTATGCAGATGGCGTTTCCGTAGCCCCCGCGGCGTCCGGCGAAGCTTATCACGCCGGCGGCGGGCGCCACCACGGGCGTTCCGGAGGGGGCGGCTAAGTCAAGCCCCTTGTGGAACTCCCATTCGCCGGAAAAAGGCGATTCGCGGTAGCCGAAGACGGAGCTCACCTCGCCCTTCACGGGGCAGATGGAGGGCGTGGTCTTGGCCAGCTCCTTCTGCTGGTCCTCGAGCCTTTTCAAGAGAATCATGAACTGGGCTTCCTGCTCGGAGGATGCGGAGGAAAGCTCCGCGGCCATCTCGTTCACATTCTCGAAAAGGTCCTTGTGCGGCACGGACAGGGACAGCGTCCGGGAAAAGTCCCGGGTCTCCGGCCCGCCGACGCCTAGATGCGTATGCCTGATCTCGCGGTTGTCGATGTCGGTTATGATGCGGATCTTCTTCTCGAACTCTCCGAGGGTGGTCAGGCGGTCGCGCACGACGTTGAGTTGGCGCGCCACGTCCTCCATCCGGGCCCTCTGGCCCGCCAGCTCCTTTTCCTGGTTCTGGATGGTGGCGCTTTGGCCGGCGATCTTCTTCTGCTGGAAAGCGACAAGCTTTTCCATGGCCCGGGCCTTTTCCTTGGCCGAGCGGAGCCCCGAGTAGTCGCGGAAAACAAAGGCTGCGGAAAGGATGGAAGCCAAGAGAACCAGCACGACGACCGCGACGCTTTTTGCCGATATGGTCAAACGGCGGGGGTAGGGGGCCCTGTCGTGAAAAACATAGAGCGTGAACTTCTTATTCATTACGCGCTCCCTTCTTGGACGGCGATTTGTTCGTCGGTGTTCGGGTCATTTTCCGCGTCCGATTTTCCGGCCGTGGAATCTGCTTCGGCGCCGCCGTCTCGTCATCACCGAGACCCGAAACTGTTTAACCTCCTTATTTTTAAGGTTAAAATCCTATCTTTTCTTCCCTGGCCGAAGATACATGGATATCAGGCTGAATATTTAGCCTGAATTGCGGCACAAATATCATCCCTCCGAAGGATTTGTCAAGCCTTGGCGGTAAAAAAGGCCGCAACGCCACGAAGACCAAGGCTCTTCATCATTTTTCACCCCCCTCGGGGACGAGGTCCCCGTCGCCGGAGACATCTAGGCCGGAGCCGGGAAAATCCGCCCGGGAAAGGTCACGGACCAGAAGAGCCCCGGCGTTTTCGGGGTCCTTGCGCAAGACGCCGCGCTCCACCTGCCTCGCGGACACAAGGCGCCCCGAAACAAAGGCGCCGGTTTCCAGGTCGAGCCTCGCCGTCAAAATGGCGGTTACGCCGTTCACGCCCCTGATGCTGATCCCGCCGTAGGTCAAAAAATTTCCCAGGCTGTAGGCGATCAGGCGGCCCTTGTATATCTCCGCGCCGCGCAAAACGTGGGGGCCGTGCCCGATCACGAGGTCCGCGCCGGCGTCCACCACCGCGTGGGCGAAGGCCCGGACGTTGCCGCGGTCCTCCCCCAGATATATTTCCGTGTCGCCCGTTACGTGGGTGGCGTCCTTTCCCTCCGCCCCGCCGTGAAAGGAAACGATGACGATGTCGTTGTCCCGGCAAAGCTCCCGCACCACGCGCCGGGCCGCGGGAATGTCGGTTATGGAGTAGAAGTAGCGCGATCCGTACGTCGAGTGGGTGGGGAAGCAGAAGCCCGCCACCGCCACCTTTTTGCCCTTCACGGAAAAGACGGCCGTCTCACTGCCCCCAACGGGTGAAAGACCGGCGGACTTGAGGGCCCGGACAGTGCTGGCCACGCCCTCGGCCCCGAAATCGTAGGCGTGGTTGTTTATGATGCCAAGAGCAGTAAATCCGGCCCTCTTGAGGTGCCCGGCGTAGCGCTCCGGCATCCGGAAGGCGTAGCAGTTGGGCTTCCCCTCGCCGCACTTGTCGGAACGCCCGCCGTCTATCATGGGCCCCTCCAGGTTCCCGAACACGAGGTCGCAGCCCTCCCACGCGTCCCTGACCGCGTCGAAAAGCCCCGCGCCGTCCCCGGGCGGCAGGAAGGGCTCGGGAAAGGTGGTGCCCATCATGATGTCCCCCACCGCGGCCACGCTCATGGTATCCGCCGCCTTGGCCGGAAGCGGAGGGAGGGCCGCCGCCCACAGCGCCAGGACGAGCCCGAGGGCTAATTTCAAGGTGCGCGCCGCATTCCTCATTTTTCCTCCTTCCCGTACCGTGGGGACCGGTGGCGGGCCCCCGGCCAGGTTTTTAACTTGATTTTTTTCGGATCGCCCGATAGGTTTTAATGATTTACGTGATTATTAGTTGCGACGCTCCGCAAACCCAGGAACCTCGGCAAAAGGAAAAGGAAACCCCATGACGGACAAACTGCGCAACATCGGACTCATCGCCCACGGTGGGGCGGGCAAGACCACCCTCGCGGAAGCCATCCTTTTTTCGGCCGGAGCCGTCACCCGGCAGGGCCGCGTCGAGGAAGGCAACACCACCATGGACTTCGAGCCCGAGGAAGTGAAGCGCCAGACCAGTATAAACACTGGCTTCTGCCAGCTCGGCTGGAAAAAGCACACCATCTATATCATGGATACGCCCGGAGACCAGAACTTCTTCTACGAGACCCGCTCCGCGCTCCGGGGGGCCGACGCCGCCGTGGTGGTGATCGACGCGGTGGACGGCGTCAAGGTGCAGACCGAGCAGGCCTGGGAGCTGGCGGGCGAGCTGGATATTCCGCTCGCCATCTTCGTCAACAAGCTGGACCGGGAGCACTCCGACTTCCAGCGCACCGTGGCCGACGCCGCCGACAGCCTGGGCAGCCCCAAGCCCATCATACTGCAGCTCCCGGTGGGGGCCGAGGCGGGCTTCAAGGGCGTCGTGGACCTCCTTTCCATGAAGGCCTACGTCTACGACGAAAACGGCAAGGTGAGCGAAACCGCCATTCCCGAGGATATGGCGGATACGGCCGAGACCGAGCGCGAGGCTTTGATCGAAAACGTGGCCGAGGCCGACGACGCCCTTCTCGAGCGCTACCTGGAGGGCGAGGTCCCCTCGGACGAGGAACTCCGCGCGGCCCTCCGCAAGGGAACCCTGGAGCGCAAGTTCGCGCCGGTGCTGTGCGGCTGCGCCGTAAAGGGCGTCGGCGTCGACCGGCTCATGGATTTCGTGGTGGACGCGATGCCCGGCCCCGAGGACCGCCCGCCCAAGGCCGGAACCGACCCCGCCGCCGGGAACGAGATCACCCGCGAGCCCAAGGAGGACGCCCCCTTCTCGGCCCTGGTCATCAAGACCATGGCGGACCCGTACGCCGGCCGCCTCACCATCCTGCGCGTCTTTTCCGGTACGCTCTCCGCCGACGGCAACTTCTACAACGCGACGAAGGAGGTGAAGGAGCGCTTCGGAAACCTCCTCCACATCACCGGCAAGGTCCAGAAGCCGGTTCCGTCGGTGGGGCCCGGCGCCATCGTGGCCGTGGCCAAGCTCAAGGAGACCGTGACCGGCGACACCCTGTGCGACGAATCCGCCAAGATCATATACCCGGCGGCGGAGATACCCAACACCCTGGTCTCCTACGCCGTCGTGCCCAAGACCAAGGGCGACGAGGAAAAGATCATAGGCTCCTTGGCCAAGCTCATCGAGGAGGACCCGGCGCTTCGGCTGGAGCGCAACGCGGAGACCAAGGAGATACTTCTCTCCGGCATGGGCCAGATACACATAGAAAGCGCCATCGAGAAGATGAAAAGGAAGTTCAACGTGAACGTCACGCTGAACCTTCCCAAGGTGCCCTACAGGGAGACCATCAAGAAGAAGGTGCGGGTCCAGGGCCGGCACAAGAAGCAGACCGGCGGCCACGGCCAGTACGGCGACTGCTGGGTGGTCTTCGAGCCCCTGAGCCGCGGCGAGGGCTTCGAGTTCGTGGACGCCATCGTGGGCGGCGTCATCCCCAAGAACTTCATCCCGGCCGTTGAAAAGGGCATCATCGAGTCCAAGGACCGCGGCGTGCTGGCGGGCTGCCCCACGGTGGACTTCCGCGCCACCGTCGACTTCGGCTCTTACCACGACGTGGACTCCTCGGAAATGGCCTTCAAGATCGCGGGGTCCCTGGCCTTCAAGAAGGCCATGGAGGAGGCCGCCCCCACGCTTTTGGAGCCCATAATGAAGGTGACGGTGATCGTGCCGGACACCTTCACGGGCGACATCATGGGGGACATGAACAGCCGCCGGGGACGGGTTCTCGGCATGGGCAACAAGGGCAAGAACCAGGTCATCGAGGCCCACGTGCCCATGAGCGAGGTCCTTTCCTACGCCCCCACCCTAAACTCCATGACCGGCGGGCGCGGCCTCTACACCATGGAGTTCTCCCACTACGACGAGGTTCCCGGGGCCCTCATCCCCAAGATCGTGGAGGCCGCCAAGCGGGAGAAGGAAGAGGAGCAAAAGTAGCTGGACGTCCCGCCTCGTCGATCCGGTGAGTTCAGGGGTCTGGAAGGGAAGCGGCCTGCTTCCCTTCCAGGCCCTTTTTGCGTCAAAGGTTCATTTTCCCAAGAAAGCGCTTTATCCCGCCCCTTGTTTGTGATATTTTTCACGCGTTCGAAACGGGAAGGTACCAGATGAGCCGCAAACAAGCGCGCAGGATCAGCGCGGCGATCCTCACGGTGGCGCTCTCGCTCGCCCTTTCAGGCCTTCTTGAGGCCCGGGCCGAGCCGCCGGCAGGCTGCTCTCCCACGCCCATGACCTTAGCCGTCATCGGAGTCAAGAACGAGATCAAGGACCCCAACTGGGAAAACCAGCTGATCGGCTCGGGCATCTCCCATCTCGTGCTCCAGGCCCTCTACGACACCGGCCGTTACGTCCCCATCGAGGACAACCCCGAGATC
>JAKAGN010000185.1 GCA_021815525.1 Deltaproteobacteria bacterium | reverse complement strand
AACGGTCGGGCCCGCCCCGGGAACCGAGGAGGAAGACGATATCACCCTGGAGGACCTGGAAAGGATCACCCAGGAGGTGGCCAAGGAACTGGCCGAAAAGACGGGATGCTCCGAAGAGACGGTGCGCAGGGGTCAGGTCAAGGTGGTGGACGTCACCAGCAAGAGCTTCGGCGTGGTGGCCTTGAACCGGGACGAGGAAGAGGGCATCGTGAACCTCATATCGAAGAACACCGAGGTCCCGGCCAAGGTGCGCCGTATTTTCCACACCAGCGAGAAGAACCAGAAGTCCGTGGTGATCCAGATCGTGGAGGACGACGCCACCGAGGAATGGGTGCCCATCGAGTTCGGGCGACTTCTGGGCTACGCCACCTTCGAGCTTCCCAAGGGGCTTCCTCCCCATGCGCCGGTGGAGATCGCCTTCATCATCAACCGGGAGGGGCGTCTCGAGATCAGCGCCAAGGAACGCACCCACGGCAGCGAGGTGTCCGTCTCCATCAAGAGGGACTTCACGGTGAAGGCCAGGGGCCGCAGGAAAACCCGGGAGCCCATCGCCGACGATTGGGATTTCTGACGACAAAGTTTTTTAGGGCCATCGGAGCACTGGAGCAACGACGATGAGTGAAGCCTTCTGGAAGGGCGACGAGGATAACGTGGCAAGGAAGCCCCTGTACTCGCGGTTCGACGATTTCAACATCGTCACGTGGGCCTTCATGGGCTTGAGCACCATCACGCAGCAGAAAACCACGGCGAGGAAACGCTACACCGAAAAGAAGCAGCTCTACGAGTTCGAGATCATAGTCAAGCTTCCCGAGGGCACGGACAAGGTGATCGCGTTCCAGAAGCTCAACCAGCTGATCGAGAAGTACGCCAAGATCAAAGAGGCCGGGATATTCGAGGAGAAAGGCTACGTGAGCTTCGCGCTTCCCGTGGAAAACCTGGTCGCGGTCCTCGACTACCGGCGCAAGTACATGGAAAACAACGAGTCGGGCGAGAACGACGAGTACTCCAAGCTACGGTCCTTTTCGCGCCAGGTGACGAAAAAATTTCTTTCCTGAAAGGCGGCGACGCCCTTCATTCGCCCGCTCGTCCTCTTTTTTCGGAACCGCGCCGTCCGGTCCGCCCGAGACCTCATACGCATTCCGCCAGGCGGTGCCCCATGCCAAAACCCCGTCTCGAAATCATGCTGGTGGGACGCGGGGACGAAGAAACCGTACGCCTCATCGAGAGCCTCACCACCTCGGTGGAGATTCCGGACGTGGCCGTCTCCGTCATAGAAAGCGTCGCCGAAGCCCGCGACCGCGCGGAAAGCTCCGCCCCCGACGTCCTTCTCCTGGAGCGAAGCGCGAACTACAAGGGCCGGGGCCTGGATCAGCTTTCCGTCATAGCCGCCGAAACGCCCATCGTGATGCTTTCGGAGGAAGCGGAGAAAGGCGGGGACCCCGCCGCCGGCAAGATCGAGGCTATTTCCATCGAAACCGATACCGGCCGGAAAAGGCTGGCGCAGATACTGTCCCTGGCGCTGGCGCGCAGAAGGCTTAGGCTTGCGTCGGATGAGGCAAGGGACGAGATAGCCAGCCGCGGGCGGGAGGCCACGGCCTACCTCGCATGTATCCGGGCGCTCCTAAGCCTCGAAGATTTTACGCAAATCGCGCGGATCATCTTCGACTCCGCAAAGGCCGTGACCGGGGCCGAAGCCGGCTACGTGGCCCTTCTTTCCGCGGGCGAAACCCGAAACGAGGTGCTATTTCTGGACTCGGGGGGGCTTGGCTGCACCGTGGACCCAGCCCTTCCCATGCCGATCCGGGGCCTGCGGGCCGAGGCCTATAAAAAGCGCGGGCCG
Organism: Deltaproteobacteria bacterium; assembly: GCA_021815525.1. GTDB lineage: Bacteria > Desulfobacterota > Desulfobacteria > Desulfobacterales > Desulfatibacillaceae > JACRLG01. The sequence goes on along the minus strand of JAKAGN010000185.1, from coordinate 4,149 downwards.
GTTTACGACAACGACTTCGCCCGGAGCCTATGGATGGAGTTCATGCCGCCGGGCCACGCGAGGCTCGAAAACGTGCTCTTCGCGCCGCTCGTGGTGGACGGCAAGGCCGAGGGGCTCATAGGCATCGCCAACAAGCCGGGCGGCTTTTCCGAAAACGACGCGAGAATCGCGGGCACATTCGCGGAGCTTGCGGCCCTGGCCCTCAAGAACAGGCGGGACCGGAGAAATGCCGAGGCCGCCTGGAGGGACTGGGAGAACATCTTCGAGGCCATCGGCCAGTCCGTGGTCATCCTCTCCCCGGACCAGACGGTTTTAAGGGCCAACCGCAGCACGGCCGCGCTTCTGAAAAAGCCGGTGGAGGATTTGGTAGGGAAAAAATGCTACGAGCTTTTCCACGGAACCCAGGCCGCTCCCCCTGACTGCCCCTTCCGTGAGCTCCGGGACAAGTCTTTTTCCGATACGGTTTCCCGCGAGATACACACGCTTTGCGGTCCCCATGCCGTTTCCGTCACGCCGATCATGGATCCGAAAGGCCGCCCGGAAAAGATCATCCACATCGCCACCAGCATAGTCGCCATCAAGGAGGTCATAGAGGAGCTGAAGGAAAGCCGGAACCGTTACGCCCACTTGATCGAAACCATGTCGAGCGGCGTCGTGGTCTACGAGGCCGCGGAGGGCGGCGAGGATTTCAGGGTCACGGACATGAACCGGGCCGCGGAGAAGATCACCCACGTCCGGCGGGAGGACGTGGTGGGGAAAAAAGTCACCGAGATTTATCCCAACGTCAAGAGCTTCGGCCTTTTTCCCATTTTAAAAGAAGTTTACACCAGCCGGAAGAAGGGCTTTCTGCCCCAGACCAACTACAGGGACGAGCGCATCGACTTCTGGGCCGTGAACCACGTCTACCCGCTTCCGGACAGCCGCATAGTTGTGGTCTTCGACGACATCACCGAAAAGGTCCTGGCCGAAAGGCAGAAAAGCGAGCTGGAGGCGCAGCTCCTCCAGCAGCAGAAGCTGGAGTCCATAGGTATCCTTGCGGGCGGAGTGGCCCATGAGATCAACAACCCCATACTTGGGATCATGAACTACGCGCGGATCATCGAGGACGAGCTTCCCCCGGATCATCCGCACATCGAAATCACCAAGGAGATCGTGGCGGAGAGCCGGCGCATCGCGGACATCGTCCAGAACCTCCTCAAGTTCGCCCGGCAGGACGAGGGTTCGCAGGAAAAGTGCTCGCTTTCAGACATCGTAAGCTCGACCTTGAAGCTCATCCGCACCCTTTTAAAGAACGACCAGATAACCATAGAGGCGGACCTGCCCCCGGAGCTTCCCACGATAACCTGCCGGAGCCAGCGCATCCAGCAGGTGCTCTTGAACCTTTTGACCAACGCCCGGGACGCCCTGAACGTGAAGTACAAGGGCTACCACCCGGACAAGAAGATGAGCCTTTCGGTCCTGACCTTCGTGAAGGATGACGCTCCCTGGGTGCGCATAACGGTGGAGGACAGGGGCTGCGGTATACCGGCGGAAATCCGTGAACGCATCTTCGACCCCTTCTTCACCACCAAGCCCAAGGAGGTGGGCACGGGCCTGGGGCTTTCAATCAGCCACGGCATCGTCCGCGAGCACAGGGGCAACCTTTCCATGGAGTGTGAACCTGGGGAGTCGACAAGCTTTCACGTGGACCTTCCAGTTGACTGACGTTGATTTTCCGTGGCGCGTTCCGCGCGCGGGAGCGAGGTGTTCGAGATGGCCCGCATCCTCATCGTGGACGACGAAAAAAGCATCCGTTTCACCCTGAAGGCCTTCCTCACCAAGGAGGGCCACGAGGTGGACACGGCCGAGGACGCCGACGTCGCCCTGGATCTTCTCGGCCGCAGCCTCTACGACGTGGTCATGTCGGACATCATCATGCCCCGCGTCTCGGGGGTGGACCTCTTGAAGGCCATACGGAGCGCCTGCCCCAGCGTCAAGGTCATCATGATGACGGCGGCGCCGAGCCTGGAGACTGCCAAGGATTCGCTTCTGGCCGGGGCCTTCGAGTACCTTTACAAGCCTTTCTCAAAGGAAAAGGCGATAGAGGTTGTGAGCCGGGCAGTGGCCGAAAAAAAAGCCGCGGAGCGCAAGGAACTCCAGGATGAGGAGAGGGAAAGAAAGGAGATACAGCTTTCCGAGGCCCTGGTAAAAAAGTCCAGGGCCCTCAAAACGAGCGAGGAGCGCTACCAGGCGCTGGTGGAGGCCTCGCCCGACGGCATAGCCGTCATGGACGGCGATCTGGGCCTAATGTTCGTAAACGCCACGGCCCTTTCCCTGACCGGCCACCAGGACGAGTTCGACCTCATGGGCGAAAGCGCGCTTTCCCTGGTTTCCCCGGCCTTCCGTGACAGAATGAGGGCCGACGCGGCCGAACTCGACCGTAACGGCGGCGTCATCACCCGGGAGTACGAGATGCTCCGGAAGGACGGCGGCGTCTTCCGGGCCGAGGCCCGCCTGACCCGCCTGCCCGCCCCCTCCGGGGACGCGGAAGCCCGGGACCACGTGCTCCTGATCTTCCAGGACATCACGCAGCGTCACGAGGCGTTCCTGCGCCTGAAGCTGCTCTCCATGGCCCTGGAGCAGGCCTTCGACGGCAAGGTGGTCACCGATCTATCGGGCGTCATCCTCTTCGCCAACCGCGCCTGGGCCAGGATGCACGAATGGCCGGAGGACGATTTGGTTGGGCGGCACCTTTCGGAGTTCCTCACCAAGGCCCGCTACGAGGAGGACATGGTCCCCTTCCTCGATGCCCTGAAAAATGAGGGACGCACCGAGGCGCTTGTGCGGCACGCCACCAAAAGCGGTCTCGAGTTTTCCACCCGCATGGCGGCCGGCACCGTGGAGGACGAGGACGGGAAACCCCTGGCCTGGGTCATCGCGGCCCATGACCTTTCCCGCGAAAAAAAGCTCCAGGAGCAGCTGGGCCAGGCCCAGAAGATGGAGGCCATAGGGACCCTCGCCTCGGGAATCGCGCACGATTTCAACAACATCCTGTGCTCCATAATCGGCTACGCGGAGCTTGTTATCCCCAAGCTTCAATCCGGCTCCCCGGTCCAGGGCAACGTGCGCTCCATCTTAAACGCCGGAAACCGCGCAAAAAACCTCGTTCAGCAGATACTCACCACCACCCGGCAGACGCCCCAGGGCGCCAGCATCATCGAGATACAGCCCATCGTCAAGGAGGCATTGAAGCTCCTCAGAGCGGCGCTTCCAGCCACCATCGAGATCGAGACCAACATCCAGACCCGCGCCAGGATCGTGGCTGACCCCACCCAGATACACCAGGTGGTGATGAACCTTTGCACCAACGCCTACCACGCCATGAAGGAAAAGGGCGGGATACTCTCCGTAAACCTGGTGGAGGCGAACCTCTCCGAGGAGCGGGCGCGGGCCAAACACTTGGAGCCCGGCCGCTACGTGGTCCTCATGGTGAGCGACACGGGAACCGGCATCGAAAAATCCGTCCTGGAGCGCATCTTCGACCCCTACTTCACCACCAAGAAGCCCGACGAGGGAACGGGCCTGGGGCTAGCCATCGTTCGCGGCGTGGTGGAGGGACTTGACGGCAGGATCGAGGTGGAGAGCGAGCCGGGCCGCGGCACCACCTTCACCCTTCACTTCAGGGCGGCCAAGGGCGAGCCGGCGGCCGCCGCCCCGGACGCGCGCCCCGCCATGCCAAGGGGCTCGGAAAGCATCCTCTTCGTGGACGACGAGGCCCTGATCGGGGCCCTGGTGCGCCAGGCCCTATCGAGCCTAGGCTACCGGGTCCAGCCCGAAACCGACCCCGTTAAGGCCTTGAAGATATTTGCCGAGCGCCCGGGAGACTACGACCTGGTCATCACCGACATGACCATGCCCCACATGGCGGGCGACGAGCTTACCCGGAAGATACTCGCCGTGCGCCCCAACGTGCCCGTAATCATCTGCACGGGCTACCAGGACAAGGTGACCCCGGACGACGTGGTCTCCATGGGCGCCCGGGATCTGGTCTTCAAGCCCCTGGACATCCACGAGTTCTCGGTCCTGATCCGCAAGCTCCTGGACGAAACTTAAAGGCGCGGGGAAAGGATTCGCGGGGGGAGGGGAAGGGGAAACCCTTTATGAATAAAG
>JAKAGN010000184.1 GCA_021815525.1 Deltaproteobacteria bacterium | reverse complement strand
CCGGGTCCCGCCCGGAGGCGGTCCCGCCGCTGCCGCTGCCGCCGCCTTCACCCGCGTGAAGCTTCCCTCCACGTTGGGCACCAGGACCAGGGCCCGCGGGCCGTAACCGGCCTTGGCGGCCGCCACTTCCACGTGATCGTCCAGGAAGTCCGCGTGGAAAATCTCGGAGGGCCGGGGCGCGCCCGTGACGCCCTTGGGCTGGGTCCACTGGATGAGGCCGTCCTGGGACGCCTCTGAGTTGTCGCGGCCCGATTCCAGGCGGATGAAGCGGTTGCTCACGAACAGGACCGAGTTCTGAGGGTTGAAGGGCACCCAGCCGAGGTCCGGGAAGAAGACCTCGATCCATGCGTGGCGGCCCATCGCCATGTTCAAGGTGATGACGGCGTTTTTCGCCCGCACCTGGTAGGGCCACTTCAAGGTCACCCCGGTCACCACCCGCACCGGGATCCCCACCGAGCGCATGAGGCCCGCGGCCAGGTGCGCGTAGTTCTGGCAGTTGCCGCGGCCGGTTTCGAGGGCGTAGGAGGCGTCCTTGCGCACGGGCCGGGATTCGTACTTCATGTGATCCACGAGCCAGGAAAGGATGCGCTGCACGGCGTCGTACTCGGTCCTGGCGCGGGCCGTGAGCGCCCGGGCCTTTTCGGCCACCGCCGGGTCGTCGCTCTCCGCGAGCTTCGTGGACCCCAGGTAGGCCAGGGCCTCCTCCGGCAGGTCCTTCACGGGAAAGGGCGCCGCCGTGGAGAGGGTGGAGAGGGTAACGGCGGTTTTGGCCTGGAAGCGCACCGTGGAGCGCACGGTCTCGGCCGGCGCGTCCCACACGGCCTCCAGGAACTCGTTGCCCCTCTCGTCGGTGACGCGCCGCTGGGAGGCCGGCTGGGGGTGGAAGTAATACTGCGCGTCGCTTATGGTCTGGCGATAGGTGGGCGAGTCGAAGGACGCGGGCACCGCGAAGCGCAGGGTCAGCGTCTTGATGCCCGGGTGCGGCGTCACCTCCTGGACCATCATGTAGTTGATGTCGGCCTCCTGGCCGCCGTTCAGAAGGTAGGTTTCCGCGAGGCTCCCCCCGGAAAAGCACAGAAGGGAGAGGATGAGAACCGCGAAGCCGAGCTTCTTGGAGTTTTTCATGTGGCCCCCGGAAAAGGAGTGAACCCGACAAGCGCCGAAGGATGGAAATTCATCATTCTAGATAGAATCATGCGGCGTTGGTGTCAAGCCCGGCGAGGGGAAGACAAAGGCGCCTCCGGCTTCCGGGGAGACTACGTCCCCCCGGACCCCCGATAATGGCTACGCGTTGCTGCGCAACGCGTAGCAAGGTTTTTGAGGGCTTCGCATCTTGCCTCTCGACGATTGATAGTCCGAAGAGGGGCGGAAGGAGAACTTGGGGAAGGGAAAAATTTTCAGCCTGCCGGAAAACGATGAGCCGCAAGGCGCGCGAGGCGCGCGCGAGTGGCTGGTCCGCGGTAGCCTTGGCGAAGGCGGAAGCGTGCTTTTCGCACGTGCTTGCACCGGCGTAGCCGGAGGCGAAGCCGTGACCGAGCGCAAGACCGAAGCGCAACGCCGCGGATCGCGTTTTCCGGCAGGCTGATCCCGGCCGATTTGACACCGCAAGGCCCCAACCGGTAGAATGCCGGAAACTGTCTTTTCCGGGCTTTCAGCTATACTCTCACAGGAGAGAACCTGATGATGACGGCCAAGGGTTTCAAAATCGCGGCGGCGGTGCTGGCGGTCCTCTTGCTGGCCGCGGGATGCATCGCGCCCAACGTGCGTCTTTTTCCAAGCGCCCACGAGCCCCTCAAGGAGCGCGTCCTTTCCGGCTCGGCCCGGGGGAAGGTGCTCGTTCTTTCCATCAAGGGCCCCATCACCGACGCCTCCGACGAGGGGCTCCTCAGGGTCAAGCCCAGCCCCGTGGAGGAACTGGCGGCGCAGCTCAACCTGGCCCGCAGGGACCCCGACGTGAAGGCCGTGGTCCTCATTGTGAACTCGCCGGGCGGCACCGCCATGGCAAGCGACATCATCTACCACGAGCTGATGGATTTCAAGGAGAAGACCGGCGTGAAGCTCGTGGTGGCCATGATGGACATCGCGGCCTCCGGCGGCTACTACGTGAGCCTTCCCGCCGACTGGATCGTGGCCCACCCCGCCACCGTGACGGGCTCGGTGGGTGTCATCATGGTGCGGGCCGACGTTTCCGGGCTCATGGAGAAGCTTGGCTTAAAGATCACGGCCCAGACCTCGGGCCGCAACAAGGACATGGGCTCGCCCTTCCGCCCCCCCACCGGCGAGGAGGTGAAGCTTTTCCAGGACGTGGCCGACTCCATGGCGGCGCGCTTCATCGGCCTAGTGAAGGAGCGGCGCAAGCTCTCCCCCGAGGCCGCCTTAGAGGTCTCCACGGCCCGCATCTTCACCGCCCAGAGGGCGCTGGAGCTGGGGCTGGTGGACGAGATCGGCTACATGGACGCCGCCATCAAAAAGGCCGAGACCCTGGCCGGCCTCCCCGACGACGCCCGGATCGTGGCCTACCGCCGCACCGGCTACCCCGACGACACCGTCTACAACACCACCACCATGGACGCGGGCGGCAAACCGGCCCTGGTGAACCTCTCCATCCCGGGCCTGGCCCCGGCCAACCTTTCGCCGGGCTTCTACTATCTTTGGCTGCCGGGAGCGCCATGAAGGCTGACGGAAAACGCGAACTGCGTCGTTGCGCTTCGGCTCGCGGCTCGGTCACGTACAACAGTACGCTCCCTTCGCCGCGCGCCTTGCATTTCATCGTTTTCCGTCAGCCTTCGCAATCGGCCGGTCAAAGCCTGGACGGGCTTGGCATGATGATTCACCCGGCTGGGTGAACCCGAGGCTGCGGCCCGGAATCGTCCAACCTGCGGAAATTACAACTTCAATTCGTTGCCGGGTCCTATTTTTTGTCTCTTTTCCGCCTGGCAATTGTTGACCGGCCGGATGCGCAGCCCTCCAAAAACGGCGGAGCGTGCGCAGCACGCGGAGCCATTATCGGGGGTCCGGGGGCGGTTTGCGCCCCCGGCCGCCGGAGGCATTCTTTTGCTTTTTTACCCCGCGAACCTTACGAGAACGTCGCCGGTTTCCACGGCCTGGCCGGGCTTGACGAGGACTGCTTCCACCTCGCCGTCGCAGGGTGAGGAGACGCCGGACTCCATCTTCATGGATTCCATTATGACCAGGTCCTGGCCGCGGAAGACGCGGTCGCCGGGTTTGACCAGGACGTCCACGACGAGGCCGGGCATGGGGCTTGAGAGGACGCCCTCGTCCTCGTGCTTTTGGGAGGCGGGCATGACGGGCAGCAGCTCCCATTCGCGGGGGCTGTAGATTTCGAAGGTGCGGGTGGCGCCCAGGAAGGAGACCCAGTAGAAGTTGTCCACTGCGCGGATGAGGAAGCGGCGGATCTCGGCGTCGATGGTGAGCCTAAGGCGCCTGCGGTAGAACTCGAACTCGGGGGTCACCACGCGGTACTCGCGTTCGTTCACGCGGGCGGTCCAGGTGCGCAGCGCCACGGTTTCCGGGGAGACCCGCACGTTGTAGGCCGCGCCCTCGGAGTCGCGGAGCATGTAGGCGAACTCCTTTTGGAGCTTGTGGGACGCGCCCACGTGGGCCTGCATGGGTTTGAGGGACATGCGGACCATGGCCTGGCGGTTGTGGAAGGTGAGGACCGCGGCCAGGGCCATGGCGTCGAGGTGGGACTGCCGGGGCTCGGGGCGGCCGGCGGGGTCCTCCATGCACTCGGCTATGAAGCTGGTGGAAAGGTCCCCGGCGATGAACACGGGGTGGTTTATTATGGCGTTCACGTATATGGCGTTGGTGGCGAAGCCCTCGATGTGGTAGGCGTTTAAGGCGTTGGTGAGGGCCCGGAGGGCGTCCTTCCTGGTGTTTCCGCGGCAGATCACCTTCGCCAGCATGGAGTCGTAGTGTACGCCCACGCGGCTTCCGGCGCGGACGCCGGAGTCCACCCGCACGTCCTTGCCCCAGGGCTCGGAGTAGCGGGTGATGAGGCCGGAGGAGGGCAGGAAGTTGCGCTCGGGGTCCTCGGCGCAGACCCGGGCCTCGATGGCCCAGCCGCGGCAGGGGATGTCCTCCTGGGCGAGCTTGAGGCGCTCGCCGGCGGCTATCCTGATCTGCAGCTCCACGAGGTCGAGGCCTGTGACCATCTCGGTGACGGGATGCTCCACCTGGAGGCGAGTGTTCATTTCGAGGAAGTAGAAGTTTTTTTGGGCGTCCAGGATGTATTCCACTGTGCCGGCGTTCTCGTAGCCCGCCTGGCGCGCCAGCGCCGCAGCCGCCTCCCCCATGCGGACCCGAAGCTCCGGGTCCACCGCCACGGAGGGGGACTCCTCGATGACCTTCTGGTGGCGGCGCTGGATGGAGCATTCGCGCTCGGGCATGTACAGGGCCGCGCCGAAGCGGTCGGCCAGGACCTGGACCTCCACGTGCCGGGGTTTCACCACGAAGCGCTCGATGAAGACGCGGTCGTCCCCGAAGGCCTTCATGGCCTCGGAGCGGGAGGACGAGAGGGCCTGGGCCATCTCGTCCCTTGCGGAAACCACCCTCATGCCCTTGCCGCCGCCGCCGGCGGAGGGCTTCAGGATCACCGGGTAGCCCACCTGGTCCGCCACCGAAAGGGCGTCCGCAAGGTCCCCCACGGGCCGGGAGCAGCCGGGCACGATGGGCACGCCCGCGGCCTCCGCCAGCTTCTTGGCGGCGATCTTGTCCCCCAGGGCCGATATGGCCTCGTGGCCCGGGCCGATGAAGGCCAGGCCCGCCTCCTCCACCTTGCGGCAGAAGACGGGGTTTTCGGAGAGGAACCCGTAGCCCGGGTGAACGGCCTCGCAGTGGGTGAGGAGCGCCGCGTTTATTATCTTGTCCATGGAAAGGTAGGACTGGGCCGCCGGGGCCGGGCCTATGAGGACGGTTTCGTCGGCCTCCTCCACGTGGAGGCTCCTTGCGTCGGCGTCCGAGTACACCGCCACCGAGCCTATTCCCATGCGGCGGCAGGTCTTCATTATGCGGACGGCTATTTCGCCGCGGTTGGCGATGAGTATCTTGGAAAACAAGGGGCACCTCACAGGGGGATGTTGCCGTGCTTGCGCAGGGCGCGCTCCATCTTCTTGCCCTCCAGGAACTGGAGGCTCCGTATCAGCCTGTGGCGCGTGTCGCGCGGAAAGATCACGTCGTCGATGTAGCCCCTGCGGGCCGCCAGGAAGGGGTTCATGAAGGCCTTCCGATACGCCTCCATGTGGGAGGAGAGCACGTCGTCGGGGTGCTCGCTTTTCTCGATGTCCTTCTTGTAGATGACCTCCGCCGCGCCGCGCGCCCCCATGACGGCTATCTCCGCCGAGGGCCAGGCGTAGTTGATGTCGCCGTGGATGTGCTTGGAGTTCATGACGATGTAGGCCCCGCCGTAGGCCTTCCTCACGATCACCGTGATGCGCGGCACCGTGGCCTCGATGAAGGCGTAGAGGAGCTTGGCGCCGTGGCGTATGATGCCGCCGTGCTCCTGCTCCGGGCCGGGCATGAAGCCGGGCACGTCCACGAGGCAGATCAAGGGAATGTTGAAGGCGTCGCAGAAACGCACGAAGCGCGCCGCCTTGCAGGAGGCGTCGGAGTCCAGAACCCCGGCCAGCACCGCCGGCTGGTTGGCCACGAGGCCGATGGTCTGCCCCCCCAGGCGGCCGAACCCGCAGATGATGTTCTTGGCGAACTCTGTGTGCACCTCCAGGAACTCGGCCGCGTCCAGTATGCTGTATATGAGGACGTTCATGTCGTAGGTCTGGTTGGGATTGGCCGGCACCAGGTAGTCCAAGGCCGGGTCCGCGCGGTCCGGGGGGTCCTGCAGATCCAGTATGGGCGCCTTCTGGCGGTTGTTGGACGGCAGATAGTTGATGAGCCGCCGCACGCCCCTTAGGCACAGGATGTCGTTTTGCACCACAAAATGCGCCACGCCCGACTCCCGGCCGTGAGATCGGA
>JAKAGN010000183.1 GCA_021815525.1 Deltaproteobacteria bacterium | reverse complement strand
ACGGCGTCTCCGTGCGGAAATCGGTCTTCTTCGGCCGCAACGAGGACGTGGCCGGCCTGCCGCCCGACAGGGGCCTCGTCCGGGAGGCCTTCCTGCTCTCCAAGGCCGCGCCCTACTCGAAAAAACCCGTGCCCGGCAAGGCCGGCTTTTACGTCTTCACCCTCAGGGACGAACGGCTCCCCGATCCCAAGGGCCTCCCCGGGCGCAGGGACGAGCTTACCGCCACCATCATAAAGCAGAAAAAGGCGCGGGTCCTGGACGCCTACAGCAAGGGGCTAAAGGAAAAGGCGGTGGTGGAGTACGCCCCCGACTACACACCCGAGACTCCGGGGAGCGACCAGGACAGCTAAGACCTAAGAGCTTATCCATAAATGATATTTACATTCGATTGCGGCTTCATCCCGCCCGGCGGGCGAATCCACAATCTCGGTGTAACAATCTTATTTATGGATAAACTCTAAATCGAAAATCGAGGAGGCGCCATGCCCACGGACGATACCAAGGACCACACCAGGATGAAGGTGGTCCCCATCATGACCAAGCGTTGCCCCTTCTGCTCCGCGATCCTGGCCCTTTCGGAAAAGCAGTGCCCGTCCTGCAAGCGGAAGGTGGGGGATCCCGACAAGAACGGGGTGGCCGAAATACCCGGCCGCTGGAAGACCTGGGTCAGCTTCATCGTGGCCGTGGTGGTTGTCGTGAGCTACTTCGCCTACGGAAGGCAGATCATAGCCTTCGTGAAGGGAATCTTCGGCTGAAACACGGGGAAAACGCGAATCGCCGCTTCGCGTTTCGCCCTTTGCAGCGTGGCGAAAATCCGGGGGATCGCCTTCCGGCCGTGGAAGGCGCCCCGCGGGAGGCAACATGGTTCTAAGCCGCCGTGACTTTCTGAAGGCCGCCGCGGCCGGGGTCGCGGGGGGGATCCTTTGCCCCCGGCTGATGCCGGCCTCAGCCGCGGCCGACCCCACGGCGCGGCCGGCCTTTTTCTACAGGGCCATAGCCAACGGCCTCGTGGAGTGCGGGACCTGCCCCCACGGCTGCGTGATCCCGGATGGCGGCCGGGGCCGCTGCCGCACCAAGGAGAACCGCGGAGGAAGGCTATACACCCTCTCCTACGGCAACCCCTGCGCGGTCCACGTGGACCCCGTCGAAAAAAAGCCCCTCAACCACTTTTTCCCCGGCATCAAGGCCTTTTCCATAGCCGTGGCCGGGTGCAACTTCTCGTGCCTGAACTGCCAGAACTGGGAAATCAGCCAGACAAGCCCGGACAAAACCCGCAACTACGACCTTCCGCCGGCGAGGGTTGTGGAAAGCGCCATCCGCTACGGGTGCCGCGCCGTGGCCTTCACCTACTCCGAGCCCATCACCTTCTACGAGTACATGTTCGACACCGCGTCCCTGGCCCGGGCGCGGGGCCTGAAGACGGTGTGGGTGAGCAACGCTTATCTCAAGCCCGGCCCCGTGGAAAAGCTCTGCGGGGTCATCGACGCGGCGGTCTTGAACCTCAAGAGCTTTTCCGAAAAAACATACCAGTCCTTGAACGGCGGAAGCCTGGCGCCCGTTCTCGAGACGCTCAAGATCGTCAAGTCCAAGGGGGTCTGGCTGGAGATCGTGAACCTCGTGATCCCCACCTACACCGACGACATGGCGGAGATCAGCCGGATGAGCGCCTGGATCGCCAAAAACCTGGGCGAGGATCAGGTGCTCCACGTCATCCGCTTCACACCGCTGTACCGGCTCACCCACCTGCCGCCCACGCCGGAGGAAACCCTTAAAAAGGCCGAGGCCGCCGCGCGCCGGGAGGGGCTCAAGTACGTCTACATCGGAAACGTGCCGGGGCTGGGGGACACGGTCTTCTGCAAGGCCTGCGGAAAGGCCCTGGTGAAGAAGGACGGCTTCATGGTCCTCGAAAACAAGGTCCGCGGCGGCCGCTGCCCCTTCTGCGGAGCGGCGGTCCCCGGCCGCTGGGACGCGGCGTGATGGCCGTGTCAAGGTCAGGAAACGGACGGCGGGATGGCGGGGGCTTATGCCTTTTCCACAATTCATAAAGCGGCGGAAGACGGCGGCGGCGACTATCCTTGCGCTGTGCCTGGGGGCTGCGCTGGCCGGGCGCGGGCTGTGCGAGCGCGACGCGGCCCCGCCCCCGGAGAACGCCACCCTGGCCGCCTCCCATCCCCGTGAGGTCCGGCCCCCGGCGGTGGCCGGCCGCTTCTACCCGGCGGGCCCGGCGGAGCTTTCCGACATGCTGACCCAATGTTTCCGCCGCGCGGTAACGACGCACCTTTCAGGCCGCCTGCGGGCGCTGGTGGTGCCCCACGCGGGCTACGAGTTCTCGGGCCCAATAGCGGCCTCGGCCTACTCGGTCGTGAAGGAAAAGTACAAAAGGGTCATGATCCTGGCCGCCAGCCACCACGCCCGCTACGCCGGGGTCTCGGTGGCCGCGGTATCCGCCTTCCATACGCCTTTGGGGGACGTACCCCTCGACCCCGACGCCTCCATCCTCCGGGGGCTTCCGGGCTTCGGCCACCTTCCAGCGGCGGACGGGCCCGAGCACTCCATCGAGGTCCAACTCCCCTTTCTCCAGAAGGTGCTGCCTTCGGGCTTCACCCTGGTGCCCCTTCTGATGTCGGAGGTCGATCCCCTGGCGCTCGCCCGCGCCCTAATCCCCCACGTGGACTCCGGCACCCTGGTGGTGGCCTCCTCGGACCTTTCCCACTACCACCCCTACGACGACGCCAAGGCCCTGGACGCCGCGTGCGGAAAGGCCATCCCTTCCCTCGACTTTTCCGGCATGGACGGCTGCGAGGCCTGCGGCAAGACACCCGTCCTCACCCTCATGGAAATGGCCCGTATCTCGGGCTGGAAGGGCGTGCTTCTCGACCTTAGGAACTCCGGCGACACCTCGGGCCCCAAGGACCGCGTGGTGGGCTACGCGGCCATAGCCTTCGTGGAGCCGGAAGAAAAGACAGGAGACGGCATGGAACAGCAAATACCGGAAAAGGAGCGCGGGGAGCTTCTCCGCCTCGCCCGCACGGCCATCACCGCGCACCTCATCAAGGACAGCGCCATCGAACGCCCGGCCGACCCCTCGCCGCTTTTGGCCGAAAAACGCGGCTGCTTCGTCACCCTCCACAAGGCCGGGCAGCTTAGGGGCTGCATCGGAACGATCCTTCCCGTCATGCCGCTTTCCCAGTGCGTGGAGGAAAACGCCGTGAACGCGGCCTTCAGCGACCCGCGCTTCCCCGCCCTCACGGCGGCGGAGCTAAGCGAGATAGAGATCGAGATCTCGGTCCTCACGGTGCCGAAACCCCTTTCTTTTTCAAGCCCGGATGATCTCCTGAAGAAGCTCAAGCCCGGGGTACAGGGGGTGATCCTGAGCTCCGGCCACCGCCGCGCCACCTTCCTCCCCCAGGTGTGGGAGCAGATCGGCAACCCCGAAAGCTTCCTCATTCACCTTTGCGTGAAGGCTGGCTGCACCCCCAACTGCTGGAAAAGCCCCGACACCAAGATCGAGGTCTACGAGGCCGAGTATTTTGCGGAGTGAAAGCGGCGCATTGCGCCGAATAGGGGGCATTCGGCCATAGAAGGCCTCCCTTGCCTCAAGGAGAAAAAACGTGATCCACGAGTACGTCCATCAGCCACTTAACCGCGAGGTGCGCTCGGTCTCGGGCGGCTACGTCCTGGACCGGGAGGAGGTCGTCTTCGTGAACGGCCGACAGGTCCTGTGCATCGCCGGGGTCGGGATCGTGGACACGGCCTGCTGCGGCATGGGAGGAAGCCGTTACGTCCTTGTTCCGGGCTGGCTTTTATCGTTTAAGAGCCGGAAAAACGCGGAAGGGCTTTTTGTGAGCGAGGTGGAACGGATAACGGAGCCCGCCGACCGCGAGGCCGTGTCCGGAGCGGTGGGTTTCCTCGCTCCCACCGCGCCGGTGCAGTTCCTGTAACAGCCTGTCGAAAAACGCGATTTGCTGCGTTGCATTTCAAAGCCAATTCCGTCACGTACTTTAAGTACGCTTACTCATTGACTTTTCATGCGCCTTGCAACTCATCGTTTTCGACAGGCTTCAAATCCAGCCTTTTCCAACGGGCTGGTAACACTCATTTAAAGGGATGGAGAAGAAAATCATGCGCTTTAAGCTTCACCTTACGGCCCTGGCCGCGCTTGCGCTGGCCCTGGCCGTGTTTTTAGGCGGCAGGCCCGCCCTCGCCCAGGAAAAAAAGCCCGTGAAGGCGCGCTACACCTGGCGCATCGCCACCGTGGTTCCGGGCGGCATGGGCTGGTCGAAAAGGGCCAAGGAGATACTCGTACCCTACATCGCACGCTTCACCGGCGGGGATCTCGATGTCCGGATATTCTGGGGCGGAATCAAGGGCGACGACGACGCCATCCTGAAGCAGGTGCGGCGCGGGGAGCTCGAGGGCGGCGGCTTTTCGGGCTACGGCACCGTGGCGGCCTGCCGGGAGTTTTCCGTGCTGACCCTTCCGTTCATCTTCAAAAGCTGGGACGAGGTGGACCACATCCGGCACACCATGTACCCGGTTTTCGACCGCCTGGTGGAAAACCGGGGCTTGAGGCTCATCCTCTGGGCCGACCAGGACTTCGACCAGATATACTCCACCCGCTACGATCTCTCCACCCTGGCCGATATGCGCAAGGCCCGCTTCCTGCGCTGGTACGGCGACGTGGAGGGCCTCCTTTTCTCCACCCTGGGCGTCAACTCAAGGCCCGCCCGCATCCCGGACGTGAACCGGGCCATCAGCGAGGACGACGTGGACGCGGCCATCGCGCCCTCCATGTGGGTTCTGGGGGCCCAGATTTTCCCCTTCATCAAGTATGTATTGCCCATCAAGATACGGTATTCCCCTGTGGCCGTCATGGTCTCCGAGAAGACATGGAGGAGCGTCCCGGAAAAATACCGCGCGGGCTACCTCAAGGAAAGGGAGTCCATCACCAGGGACTTCATCGACTACTCGCGGAAGGATTCCGAGCGCTGCACCCGGGCCATGATCGCCTACGGCATCGTGGAGGCCCGCATGAGCCCCAAGGAGGAGGCCCAGCTTGAGGCCATCGCCCGCACGGTTTGGAATCGCGCGGCCGGGGACCTCTACCCCAAAAGCCTCCTCGACGAGGTGCTCGCCCGGCTCAACCAGTACAGGAAGGCCAGAACGTGACGACGGCGTAACGGGCCGGGTAAGGATCGAAGAGTATTGACGAATTTCCCCTGTTCGTTGTATGGTGCAAAAATAATCACTTAACCATCTCCACCCACCCCCCAAGGACCCTCGATCGAAGGGGCGAAAAGGTCATGAAGGCAAGGCGATTTTGGGCGTTATTCGTGTTCGCGCTGCTTCTTTCGGCCGCGGCGATTCCCTGTTACGCGTTCAACGCGGAGACGCGTAAGGAGATCCTCAAGGACTCCCTGGAGTTCATGCCCCCGAACCTCCGGGATTACCTCTGGGCCCATTGGACCGAGGTGAACGCGGGCCTTCTCTTCGATTACCGCAACAACGTCCAGGTGGACCCCCGGGACATCGGAAACGTTTCCGAAAGCCTGGTGGCCCGTCTCAAGGAGGGGCGTCTTTCCGAGGAGAACACGGCCAGGGGCTTCGGGGTCATGGCCGCCCTCATCTCCGAGGCCGTCTCCCCGGGCTACCTCTCCTCGTCGGTGGACGTGGACCCGCCGCTTGTGACCTACGACGGGTTTCAGGCCGTTGCCGACCCCGGGAAAATGGTCCGCGACCTCATAGAGGCCCACAAGGACACCTGGGGCGACAGCGACCGGGAGCTTCTCTACGGCCTCTACGGCATAACGGTGAACGCCGTGGCGGACGCCTGGGTGAGCGCATGGAAAAGCGGCGGCCAGGATACGGGGCAGCTGGTGGCCTCCGGCAAGGAGGTCAAGCGCTCCGACAGCTTGATCAAGGAGCTGAAGCTTCCTGGCGAGGAGGCGGCGGCCGGGTCGGCCGCGGTCAAGAAGCCCAAGAAAAAGTCCGGCGCGGTGGTGAAAAAG
>JAKAGN010000182.1 GCA_021815525.1 Deltaproteobacteria bacterium | reverse complement strand
GCGGGAAAACCTTTTATGAATAAAAGGTTCTTCCCTCCCTCCCCCGCACCCCCTCCCACCCTTTCCAAAACACTTTAGGTACTTAAAAGACCTATGATGTACCGTCATCGCAAAACGGTTGACGGCGGTGCATACCGGAAGCCGGGCTACTTATGGCACACGTTGCAGGCTTCCTTTTTCGGCTTCACCTTGGCGTGGCAGTCCACGCAGGCGTCCATCTTCATGCGGTCCGATATGTGCTCGGCGAAGCCCGCGATGTTTTTGCCGTAAACGTCCCGGCTCTCGCCGGTGATGCGGTTGACGTAGAGGGGCCGTACGTGCTCGGAGTCCCCGTCGTGGCCGTGGCAGGCGGCGCAGACGGCCGGGTTCTCGGCCCCGGGCGAGGCGCCCTCGTCGGGCGTCACCCCGGCCATTTTCGCCATCGCCGGGGAAAAGACGTGGGCCGCGTGGGAGAAGAACACGCACTGGGGCTGGCGGGAGTAAACCAGCCAGGGGATTTCCCGGCCCTTTTTAATGTAATCGTTCACCAGGATCGCTTCGCTCGGATCCTTGCCCTGGATGTCCGCGTGGCACTGGACGCAGTTGTCGATCCCGGGAAGGCCCGGAAAGCGGCCGTCCTCGGTGAAGGCGTGGCAGCTCTCGCAGGAGCCCGCGTTCTCCACGTGGAGCTTGTGGTTGAAGTCGAGGGGCTGCCTGCGGGTCTCGTAGAGGAGCCGCGGGAAGGCCGCCCATCCCACGGCGAGGCTTGCCGCAAGGCCTATGGCAAGGCCCAGGACCGTAGCCGTAATCCAGCCGCGGCCGGCCGGTTTCGTGGCTTCCGCGCCTTTTGGGGCCGATTTTTCTTCGCTCATGTCTTTCGCCCGATTCGTCCGAACGGTTTTTTAAACGTCTGATCCCAGATGGCCAAGTCTATAAAGCCCCGGAAAAAATGTCAATGGCGACAATGGCGTCCCGGCTCGCCGACATTGGCGTTGACGGCGTCCCCTCCCCCCGCACCCCCCTCCCTCTCCCCTTCCTAAAATTTTTCAATGGCTTCGCGCGCACGCGCGCTCAGCGCCCTTTATAAGCGTCGGCTCGCCAGCCTGTGAAAATCTTCCTGCTGCCCCCCCTCGGCCTGTCACGTCTTGACCGGCCGAATGCGAAGCCCTCATAAACACTCGCGGCGCGCATTGCTTCGCAATGCGCGCCGCGCATATCGGGGGTCCGGGGGGACGTAGTCTCCCCGGCCGCCGGAGGCGCCTTTGCTTTTCAGCTTTTCAGCTTTTCCGCGCAAGCGCGTACTCGGCGAGCTTGGCCAGGAGGTCCCGGGGGGGTGAGGGGGGGAAGGTGTCGAGGATTGCGAGGGCCCGGTCCACGTGGCCTCGGGCCTCGCTCATGGTGTGGGAGATGCCGCCGCTGCGGGAAATGATGGAGACGATGCGGGAAAATTCGTCGTTTGTGAAGCCTTGGGCGCGGATGACGCGTTCCATGAAGGCCCGCTCGCCGGTCGCGGCGTTTTTGAGGGCGATGATGAGGGGAAGGGTGAGCTTGCCCTCGCGGAGGTCGGTCCCCACGGCCTTTCCGGTGGCCGCGGGGTCGCCGGTGTAGTCCAAAAGGTCGTCGGCCATCTGGAAGGCGATCCCGAGGGCGCGGCCGAAGTCCCACAGGGCCTGCGCCCTTTCGGGGGAAGCGCCCGCGAAGAGCCCGCCCACCTTGCAGGACGCGGCCAGGAGCACCGCGGTCTTGCGCTCGATGGTGTCGATGTACTGATCCTCGCTCAAGTCCACGTTGCTTTTTCCCATGAGCTGGAGAATCTCGCCCTCGCTCATCACGCCGGTGACGTCCGTTATGGTCTGGATCACCGGAAGCATGCCCGTTTCGGTGGCTATGGAGCAGGTGCGCGCCAGCAGGAAGTCGCCCACCAGCACCGTGACGGCGGCCCCGTGAACGGTGTGGGCCGCGGGCTTGCCGCGCCGCACGGCGGAGTCGTCCACCACGTCGTCGTGCAGGAGGGTCGCCGCGTGGAGGTACTCGAAGACCGTGGAAAGCCGCGTGACCTCGACGCCCTCCCTGCCGCACATGCGCGCCGAAAGGATGGTGAGCAGCGGCCGCATCCTCTTTCCGCCGGCGAACAAAAGGTGCTCGGCCACGGTGCGCACGAGATCCAGGTGGGGGTTCAGGTTTTCCGAAAGGGCCTTTTCGACGGCCGCCAGGTCCGGGGCCGCGCCTTCCAGTATTTGCTCCTTGAGGGATTTCATCGCTTTTTCATTCCTCGATTACGGCGAAAAGATCGTAGGGCGCGGCGCGTTCGACGCGGGCCTTCACGAAGGCGCCGGGCGGGGGCGCCTGGCCCGAAAGATGGGTGAGCCCGTCCACCTCCGGGGCCTGGAGGCGGGTCCGGCCCTCGCACGCGAAGCCCGGCTCGGAGGAGGGGCCCGTCACGAGGACCGTGAGGGTTTTTCCCACGGCGTTTTCGTTGTGCGTGAGGGAAATCGCCGACTGTATCTCCATGAGGGCCTCCCGGCGGCGGCGGGCCGTTTTTGCGGCGACGTGGCCGGAAAGCCTGTGGGACGGGATGTCCGGGGCGTCCGAGTAGACGAAGACGCCTAGGTGGTTGAAGCGGATTTCCTTAACCATCGCCACAAGCTCCAGGAAATCCCGGCGGCTCTCGCCCGGAAAGCCGACAAGGAGCGTGGTGCGGAGGGCCGCGCCGGGCGCGCGCTCGCGGATCCGCGAAAAAAGCGTCCGGATTCCGCCGCCGCTGCCGCGCCGGCCCATGCGCTTCAAGACAGCGTCCGATGCGTGCTGGACCGGCACGTCGAAGTAGGGGCAGACGTTTTCGTGGGCGGCCACCGCGGAGAGAAGCTCGTCCGTGACGCGGGCGGGATGGGCGTAGAGGAAGCGGATCCAGGAGGCGGGGCATTCATCGGCCACGCGGGATACGAGGTCCGCGAGGCGCTCGCCGCCCGCAAGATCGAGGCCCCAGGCCGTGCTCTCCTGGGCCACCAGGACGATCTCGGCCGCGCCGGCGCGGGCCAGCGCCCGGCACTCGGCCGCGACGTCGGCCATGGGGCGGCTTTTCAAGGGGCCCTTCAGCTTCGGGATGACGCAGAAGGTGCAGCGCTCGGGGCAGCCCTCGGAAATTTTCACGTAGGCCGTGGGAAGCGTGGTGGCGGCGCGGGGCGCGGAGGCTTCGGGAAGGGGCCGGAGAAAGGGCTCGGGCGCGGTGAGGCGGGGCGGGTTATCGGCCGCCAGAAGCCCCGGCAGAAGGTGCATGGCCCCGGTTCCCACAAAGACGTCCACCTCCGGCAGGCTCTCCGCAAGCTCCCTTCCGTAGCGCTCCACCAGGCAGCCGGCCACCGCCAGGCGCTCGCAGGCCCCCGGGCCTTTGAAGGCGGCCAGGGCAAGGATGGTGTCGATGGACTCATCCACGGCCTCCCGGATGAAGCCGCAGGTGTTCACCACTATGAAACGGGCCGCTTCCGGCTCCTCCAGGGGGGAAAACCCGGCCTTTTCGAGCGCCCCCAGGAGGGCCTCGCTGTCGGCGGTGTTCCGGGCGCAGCCCAGGCTCACCAGGTGAACCGTCCGCCTCAGCTCCGAATCCTTCGCCACGTGGTCTTCCTTCCTTTCGGGCCGCGACCCTTCCCGCCCAAGCCCCCTCGTAGCAAGAACCGCGGCGCGGTACAAGGGGTAAGCGCATCCGTCTTGCCATTTGTTCCGGGTTCGGCTATTGTTCCATATATATTGGTTCCGGAGCTGAGTTTGGTGGAAAAAGGCGGCGGCGCCAGCGCCACGAGCCCAAGGGCGGCCCGCCGCGCAATACGAAGGGATCATTCCGCATGGCCGCTTCGCGCAAGGCAAAGCTTAGAAAGCTCGCCCGGCTCATGAACAAGCAAAACGAGATCCCCGTGCCGGTGGTCTCGGAGCTCATCGACTGCTTCGATCTGGTCATAACGGAGGAGGAGGCCGATTTCCTGATCCGCATGGGCGCCGCCGCCCACACCTTCGAGGATCTGGCGAAGCTTTCGGGCAAGGACGCCGATTCCTTCCGGCCCTTTCTTGAGAGCCTCTGCAAGAAGGGGCTCGTGTGGTTCCGCGACAACGAGGGCGGGCCCCGCACCTACATCCTGGCCGCCATCCTGGTGGGCTGGTTCGAGCTGACCCTCGCCCGGGGCCGCGAGACGCCGGAGGAAAAGGAGTTCGCGCGGCGCCTGACGCTTCTTTTCGACGCCTACAAGAAGCTGAACGTCTTTCCCCTTCGCGGCGCGGCCAACCTCTTCACGCGCCTGGGGACCCGCCCCTTCCAGAGCGTGGCGCCGGTTTTTCCCGGCAAGAAAAAGGCCGGGAAGAAGAGCGTGGTGGAGGTGGGCGAAACCGTGGCCATACCCCCGGAAAAAATTTACCCCACCAGCATGGTCTTCGAGCTTGTGGAAAAAAGCTCCGCCGAAAACGCCCTCGCGGTCATGCACTGCTTCTGCCGCCAGTGGCGCAAGATGGAGAATGAGCCCTGCCGCTTCAAGATGCCCATCGAGGCCTGCATGATAATGGGCGACTTCGCGCGCTACGGCATGGAGTCCGGCTTTGCCCGGCCGCTTCCCCGGGAGGAGGCCCTGGAGATTCTCGAAAAGGTACGGAAGGCCGGCGGCGTGCACCTTGTTTTCCACGAGCGCGACGACACGCGCCTTTCGAAGGTGGCCATCTGCAACTGCTGCTGGGACTGCTGCGGGGTCATAGGCTCACACAACCGGGGGATACTGCCCTTAAATTTCCAGTGCTACGCCAAGGCATCCGTGGACGAGGCCCTCTGCAACGGCTGCGGGGCCTGCGAGAAGTTCTGCCCCACCCAGGCCGTCGCGGTGCTGGAGGAAAAGGCCAGGCTTAAGGACTGCCTTTGCATAGGCTGCGGCCAGTGCGCGGCCAAGTGCCCCACGGGCGCGGCCTCCCTCTCCGCCTGCGAGCGCAAGGTCGTGGCGCCCATGAAACCGGTGGCCGAGGTGAGGCTGCCCTAGCGCCGGTCCGGGGCGCTATCGCCGCGCCTCACGCGCTCCCCGCGGCTCGTCGTTTCCGGGCGGACCCGGAAACATTAACGTTGCCCCTTTAGATGTCAGGGTGCTCCATGGACAGCGACGGCACTGAAGACGAAAAAGCGGCGGGCGTCGATGCGCCGGGGACATTTCTGTCCGCCGGGGTGGACGGGGTCCTGGTGGGGGCTTCCGAGCCCATGCAGCGGCTCTTCTCCCGCATCCTCAAGGTGGCGCCCACGCGGCTGCCCGTGCTGGTCACCGGCGAGCCCGGCACCGGCAAGGCCCTGGTGGCCCGGGCCATTCACCACGCAAGCCGCGAGACCGACGCCCCCTTCGTGGCGGTGGACTGCGTGGACACCCTGCCGGAGCGCATGGAGCCGCTCCTGTTCGGCGAGATCCGGGATGACGGGGTCGTGCGGCGGGGGCTCTTTCTTTCGGCCGCCCCGGGCACCGTCTTCCTGGACGAGGTGGCGGAAACCCCTACGGCCGTCCAGTCCCTAATTCTCCAGATACTTCGGGACAAGCTGGTGAGCCTCGCCGGCGGAGGCCCCCCCTCCCCGCCTAGGATCCAAATCATGGCCTCGTCCTGCAGGGTGCCGGGCGTCACCGCCACCTTCGGGCCGGGCGACCCCACGGGCCAGATCGAGATCGTGCCCATCCACGTGCCGCCCCTCCGGGAGCGGGCCGGCGACGTGCCGCTCCTCTTCCGTCACTTCCTGGGCCGCTTCTTCCGGCGCATGGGAAAAACCGCGCCGGATGTCTCCCGCGCAGCTCTCGCGCTCCTTGAACGCCACCCCTGGCCCGGCAACGTGGAGGAGCTATCCCGCGCGGCCTACTGGATAGCGGTCCGTCACGCCTCCGGCCCCATCGGCCCCGAGCACCTGCCGCCCGACATAGGCATGTCCCGGGCCGGGGACTTCTTCGCCCTCCCCGGGGATGGCGTCGCCCTCGAGGACCTCGAAAAAAGCTACATCCGGCACGTGCTTTCCCGCACCGGCGGCGGCATCCAGAAGGCGGCTTC
>JAKAGN010000181.1 GCA_021815525.1 Deltaproteobacteria bacterium | reverse complement strand
CCTCTGCAACCTTTGCAGGGCCTGCTCCAGGCTCTGCCAGTACAAGGCCATAAGCGTAATGGGTAAGGTCCTGATGACCTTTCCCGAGATGTGCCACGGCTGCGGCGGCTGCATCGCCGTTTGCCCGGAACATGCGCTTTCCGCCGGAAGCCGAGAGCTTGGCGAAATTTCCTGGGGAAAGGCGGGACAAGCCCCTTTCCTTATGGGGCGCCTCCGGGTTGGCGAGGCCATGAGCCCGCCTCTGATGCGGCTCGTGAAAGAAAGGCTGACCGGGATGCTGGCCGAAAGTCCCGGCGACGTCATCGTGGACTGCCCGCCGGGGGTCAGCTGCCCCGCCATAAACTCCGTCATGGACGCCGACGCCATAGTGCTGGTCACCGAGCCCACGCCCTTCGGGTTCCACGATTTCAGGCTTGCGGTGGAGGCCTTCGGGCCCCTTGGAAAGCCCATGGGCGCGGTCATCAACCGGGCCGGGATAGGGGAAAAGAGCGTTTACGGCTTCTGCCGTGAAAAGGGCATTCCGGTTCTGGCCGAGATCCCCTACGACCGGGCCGTGGCCTGCGCATACTCAAGGGGGCTTGTGGTGGCCGAGGCATCGGAGAACATGCGCCGGGTCTTTCGGGAGCTTGCCTCCGCAATCCGCGGGCTCGCCACCCTGAAGGAGGCCGTCCATGCGTGAGATCGTAATTTTAAGCGGCAAGGGAGGCACCGGCAAGACGACCCTCACCGCGGCCTTCGCGCATCTATCGGAAAACAAGATACTGTGCGACCTGGACGTGGACGCGCCGGACCTGCACCTCATACTTTCGCCCACGGCCATCGAGAGCGCGGAGTTTTTTTCGGGCAACGAGGCGGTAATCGACCGGAGCCTTTGCACAGGCTGCGGAATCTGCCGGGACATGTGCCGCTATCAGGCGATTTCCGAAACGGACGGCGCATTTTCCGTGAACCCTTTAAAATGCGAGGGCTGCAAGGTATGCGTACATTTCTGCCCCGCCGGGGCCGTGGAATTTCCACAAAGGCATTGCGGGCAATGGCGCGTTTCCGGGACCAGGTTCGGGCCCATGGTTCACGCGCGGCTTTTTCCGGGACAGGAGAACTCCGGGAAGCTGGTGAGCCTTTTGAAGCGGCGGGCCAAGGAACTGGCCGGGGAACAGGGCCGGGACCTTATAATCTGCGACGGCGCGCCCGGAATAGGCTGCCCGGTGATAAGCTCGCTTTCGGGGGCGGACCTAGCAGTGGCCGTAACGGAGCCGACGCCGTCCGGCCGTCACGACCTCCTGCGGGTGGCGGAGCTGTGCAGCCATTTCCGCCTGCCGCTGGGGGTGATCGTCAACAAATGGGATATCAACGAGGAGGAAACCGCGCAAATAGAGGACTTATGCGCGAAAAAGGGAATCGGGGTCCTTGGGAGGCTTCCCCACGATCCGGTGGTGACCGAGGCGATGGTCAGGGGCCAAAGCGTAACCGAATTCGATCCCGATGGTTTCGGAAGGCTCGTTAAGGAGGCCTTCGGCAGCGTCATGGACATGGCCTTTGCTTCCAAGGCCGCATGATTGGCAGCCTGTCGAAAAACGCGATTCTTAAGCGTCACGCGAGAAAGCCAATTCCGCGTTTTTCGACAGGCTTCATAACGAGCCTTTTTCAAAGGGCTGTTAGACAATCAATCTCCCCTTGCCTGATAGCGACTGGGGAAAACCCGAATGATTCAAAAGGAGAAGTTGATGAACGCATTGGTCGCCATCCCATCCGTAACACCCGGAGGGCTCAATTCCCCCATCGGCGCGCATTTCGGTCATTGCGATCTTTACACCCTGGTCACGGTGGAAAACGGAAAGATCGCCGGGGAAAAGGTCATCCCCAACGTGCCGCACCAGCAGGGCGGCTGCATGGCCCCGGTCCAGCACCTGGCCGGCAATGGCGTGAACCTCCTCATCGCCGGCGGCATGGGATACCGTCCCCTGATGGGCTTCAACCAGGTGGGAATCGAGGTGTACTTCGGCGGAGCGGCGGAAACCGTGGGCGAGGCGGTCATGGCCCTGATAGACGGCCGCCTGCCCCGCTTCAGCCAGGAGCACACCTGCGGCGGCGGCGGCGGAGCCGCAGGGCCCCATCCGTAACAACCGGGCGCACGGCATAAGGACACGCATCCGGCCGCATTGCGGCATATACGAAAAATTTCCGGGGCACGCCCGGTTTCATTGCAAGCCGGACGTGCCAGGGTTTTCTGACTGAAGCCCCTATCTATTTGTTTTTAAGGGGAATTCACCGGAAGTTTACATCAGGGTAGAAGAAAACCGCCCGGCATATACTGAGGCGCTTTCCTTTCCTAACGGTCTTTTCAGCGGTCCCAGGGCCGCCGGGGAAAAATATGATGCCGAAAATTCTTCTGGTTTCTTCGGATGAAAATAATCTGGAAGCCCTTGCCGGCGCCCTTGTGCTTGATCCGAAGGTGTCCCTGTTCTGGGCTCGATCGGCCGGGGACGCCTTGAAGATTGCGGGTGACGAGCATCCCCAACTTGCCGTCATCGATTCCGCGCTTTCAGGCAAGAATCCCTTGAAGCTCGTGGCGGAGCTTATTTCGGTGGATGCGATGATCAATACCGCGTTGGTGAGCGCAATGGGCGACAAGGAGTTTCACGAGACGAGCGAGGGATTGGGGATAATGGCCCGCCTGCCCGAACGGCCGGACGACAAGGACGCCGCCAGGCTCCTGGCCGCTCTTGGCGGGCTGGTGAGAGAATAAGGAAAGCTATAATGTCGATGACTACAGGTACCTGGATTGCAGCGCTATCACTGAAATGCTGATGGTGGGTTCCGGCCTTGGAGGCAACGCCTTCTGATGCGCGGAATCCGGTCACGGTATTATCGAGATATAATTTTTTATTTTAATAGCCCGATGCTTCAGATGAAGAAAAAGCAAGCACGTCTATTCGATACGGATTTTCATTCATCGAGCGCCTCCGTCAGGTGAAGTGGGATTGAAATCTCTTCACTATTCCGGGGCGCTGAAATCCTCTGGCGATTTTTCGTCTTTGGAAGGTCCCAAGCCTAAAAAAAGGGTATCGCCGATAAACGCGACCAGGTGATTGAAGGTGTATTTATTGTCGAATCTGGATCGCAACGTCGCTCCCTCTATAAGCCCCATCATGGAAAAGGCCAGAAGTTCGGGGTCAACGTCACGGATGAGCCCCTGATCAACGGCCTGTTTGATTTCCCGCACCAGGGGGCTTGCGATTTTCAGGAAAACCTCCGCAACTTTTCCTTCAGGCCAGCCTCCGTGCGTCATCTCGGCCCTGAGCTGATGGAGGATTTCATTGTAGCGCTCGAAATTTTCGAAAAAGGTTCTGGCCCTGATCACCCATCTGCGCCAAAGATTGACCTCGCCCTTTATCTCGACGGCCATGCCGCCCACTATGGCCCGCACAACCTCGTCCACCACCTCCAGAAAAAGCTCTCTTTTATCCTGAAAGTAAACGTAGAAAGTGCCTGTCGAGATGCCCAGGCCCTGGGTGATCTCTGCCACCGTCGTTTCGTGGAACCCCTTTTTGGAAAAAATGTCGATTGCCGCCCTGGCAATCTCCTGCCTGCGCTGATCACGCGGTGTATCCGGTGATTCATCCCTGAGCGGTAAATTCCCCGCACTCCCGCCCTTCCGCTTTGTGCGTGAAATGGCGCGATTTTGCTCTTGCAGAAAGCTTAACGGAAGATCGGTTTCCTTTTTCAACCTTTCTATCTCCCTCAATCGTTCCAGATGTCTCTCATCGTAATACGCCATGGTCTGGCCGGTCTTGAGAGGCGGCGGAAGGAGGCCCTCCCTGGTGTAATAATGGATGGTGGTGCGGGGTATGCCCGCAATCTTTTCCAACTCGCCGATGCGCATGTACTTTTTGTTTTGATCCATGAAACTTTACCTTTTCCCGGAAGCCCCCGCCCCTGTCACGGCATAGGCGCCGATCAACTATAGATACTATATATAGTTATACCGCCATTAAATCAAGAAGATTCCGGCGTTTTGAGCAATTTAATATTCTATAATTATTTCATATAGTTATTAAATATAAAATTTAAGCCGAAAAAATTTTCAAAATTCGGCTTGACATGAGCCTTTTTAATCTATAGAGTGAAAACGAAGATTCATTCTGAACTATATATGAGCGAGGAGAAAATGAAAGCTCGGCAAGGGAAAACCAAAAACGGCAAGCCCGCCGGAGGGTCATGCCCTGGGGCGGCCAAGGAGGGAGCATGAAGAGCGGTAAAATCGCCATCATCGGCGTTGGGGAGGTTCCCACCCGCACCATGCCGGAACGCAGCCGGTGGGACATTATTTACGACACCTGCATGGAAGCGGTCCGGGATTCGGGGCTGACCAAAAGCGACATCGGCGCCGTCATCTCAACAAGCCCCCAGGCGCAGCCACAGCTTACTGCCGAACTGGCCTTCGGAAAACTGCCCGAGGAGCTGGGCTTCGAAAACTGCCGCGACACCTGCGTTGTAAACGCGGGCGGCGCCGGCACCAGCAACTGCCTGCGCCTGGCCGAGCAGTACATCAACTCCGGCGTTGCCGAGGCGGTTCTGGTTCATCATGTGACCGTTCACTCGACCATCGCCGTACCCGACCTCATCGCTTTTTTCGCAACGGCCGGCGTTGATCTTCAGTGGGAGTACCCGTTCGGCTCCACCTACAACATAATCATGGGCCTCATGGCCAACCGCTACATGCATGAAAGCGGCTGCACGCCCCTGGAAATGGCCTCGGTGGTCACAGCCCTTCGAAGCTGGGCATCCAGGGACCCCAACTCCATCTTCTACGGCAAGGCGGTTCCAAGCCCGGAGAAGGTCCTGGAGTCGGCGATGCTGAACACGCCGCTTCACAAGAGGGAGTCCAACATCCTGGCGGACGGCGGCTGCGCCATGGTGGTGGTCTCGGCGGAGCGCGCCAGGAAGATGGGAAAGCCCGCGGCCTACAAGCTTGGCGAGTCGGTGAGGTACTTTTCGGCCACCCCGATGATGAGGAACTTCGAGAAGATGGTGTACGGCCTTCGGGATACCGCCAAGGAAGCCATAGCGGAAGCCGGCATCACCAAAGAAGATGTGAACATCTGGAACGTGTATCTGGCCTATCCCCTGGCCCACCCCATCATGGCCGAAGCCTTGGAAATCGCTCCTTTCGGCCAGGGCGGAAAATACTTCCTGGACGGCCGCATGTCCTTCGGCGGCGACATCCCATGGTCCACCATAGGCGAGGCTCCCGGCCGGGGTCACACCGGCTCCGGGGTCTCCTCGGCGGTTTACGTGGAAACGGCCCGCCAGCTCATGGGGCGTGCCGGCGAGCGCCAAGTTCCGAACTGCTCCTACGTGTACCAGAACACTTCGGGCGGCTCCGGTTTCAACAACATCGCCACCATCTGGGGGAGGGAACCCAAATGAGCACTCAAGAGTCCCAAGCAAACCAGTTCGACATGACGAGGCCGCTGCCGGTTGTCCAGCCCTGGAGCGAAGCCTTCTGGGAAGGGGCGCGGGAGGGTAAGCTTCTCCTCCAACACTGCAAATCCTGTGGGGCTATGATTTTCTACCCAAGGAAGTTCTGCCCCGAATGCTGGAGTGCGGAAATCGGGTGGAAAGAGGCTTCGGGCCGGGCCACCATCTATACCTTTTCCACCGCCTACGACATGGTGGAGCCCCGGTTCTGGACCGACATTCCCTACACAATCGCCTATGTGGACCTTAAGGAAGGCCCGCGCATGATGACCAGGATCGTGGAATGTGCGCCCGCCGACATCAAGATCGGCATGGAGGTGGAGGTGGTTTTCCACAAACTGGACGACAAGTTCTTCCTGCCGTATTTCCGGCCGGTGGCAAAGTAGGTGAGCCATGAGCGAATACACCACCATTCTTTACGAGATCGATCAGGCCAATGCCGCCGTGTGCCGCATAACCCTGAACCGCCCGGACAAGCACAACGCCATAGACCGGGCCATGGCCGAAGAGCTTGTTTCCGCCTTTCGGCGGGTGCGGGATGAAAATTCCGTAGGTGTCGTTGTTCTGACCGGGGCCGGGGAGAAA
>JAKAGN010000180.1 GCA_021815525.1 Deltaproteobacteria bacterium | reverse complement strand
AGCCTCGTGTCGCGGGTTTTTCACTTGGGCTCGCCGCACCTGGGGGCGCCACTCGAAAAGCTGGGCAACGCCTTCACGTGGTGCTTGAAAGCCATACCCTCGCCCTACACCTGGGTGGCGGCCGACTTCATCAACCTAAGGAGCGCCGCCATAAAGGACCTCCGCTTCGGCTACACGGTGGACGAGGAATGGCGCGGCCGGGACCCCGACGCGCTCCTTACGAACAACCGGAAGAGCGTGCCGCTCCTGCCGAACGCGCGGCACTACGCGGTGGCGGGCTCCTTGAACCAGGACCCCCTGCACCCCGTGAGCCGGATAATGGGCGACATACTTGTGAGGGTGGAAAGCGCGGTGCCGGGGGCGCTCCCGGAGGATGCCGGGGGCCGCGCCGCGCCGCGCTTCGACCGGGCGCGCACGCGGCTTTTCGC
Source organism: Deltaproteobacteria bacterium (assembly GCA_021815525.1). GTDB lineage: Bacteria > Desulfobacterota > Desulfobacteria > Desulfobacterales > Desulfatibacillaceae > JACRLG01. The sequence continues at coordinate 5,655 of JAKAGN010000180.1, read as the reverse complement.
CGGGCTCAACCACTTCGCCCTGGCGGCCCACCCGGAGGTTTACGGGCAGATTCTTGACTGGTGCCGCGAGGACGAGGCCCGGGATCACGACGAAAACCGGCACGGCAAAAACGAAAGGATATAATCATGAGCCGTTTGAGGGGATTGAAGGACCTGGTGCGGGACGTGGTGAACAAGGGCGCGACCTCGGTGGAGGAGATCCACAAGACCATCGCGGCCATGCCTTTTTCGGCGCTCGAGAAGTTCGGCCCCATGGAGGAGTCGGCCAAGTCCGCCAAGGCCCTCCAGGACCGCACCATCGGCGCGGTCTACGACATCATAAGGAAGGTGAACGACGAGGTGGACAAGATCGCCACCGAGATACTGGACAAGGCCGAGGACATAAAGGACGACAAGGAAAACTACTGAGCGGGCCGCCTGCGCGCAGCCGGCGCCATCCGGGGGAGGCGGAAGCTCTCCGCCCCCCCGGATTTTTTTTCGCCGTCTTTTTGGCGAAATTCCGGAATGCGGGCGGATTTCGGTAATTAATCAATATTATCGAGAAGATAAAAGAATCACATATTTTCCGTGGAGTTCTTTTCTTGGGCGGGGAACTGTTATAGAATGGTTCAAACAAGTCATGTGCGCCCGGTCCCTTCAACACCCACACTACAGGAAGGTGAAAAGTGATCCTTAAACGCCCCTTGACCCTGGCCATCGTCTCCCTTGCGCTTCTCGGCCTTTTTCCGCTTTCGGCCGCGATGGCGGAGCAGCGCGAGTTCCGCTGGAAGATTGCAACGCTCGCCCCCAAGAACGTGGGCTGGGCCCAGCAGGTCAACTCCCTGGTCCTGCCGTGGATATCCCACGCCACCAACGACGCCCTCAAGCTCAAGATTTACTGGGGCGGGGTCATGGGAAACGACCAGGAGTACCTCCAGAAGATGAAGATCGGCCAGCTCCAGGGCGCGGGCGTCTCGGGCATGGGCGCCAACATGGCCTGCCCGGAGTTTTCCATCCTGGGCCTTCCCTTCCTGTTCAAAAGCTACGACGAGGTCGACTACATACGGCGGCTCATGTTCTCCACCTTCGACTATTATTTTTCCTCGCACGGCTACAAGATGCTCATGTGGATCGACCAGGACTTCGACGAGTGCTTCTCCACCAAGTATCCCATGACGAGCCTCGACGACTTCAAGAAGTGCCGCTTCCAGAACTGGTACGGCCCCGTGGAGGCCGCCACCGTGCAGGCGCTGGGGGCCTCGCCCATCGTGACCACGGTGATCGAGGGGCACAGCGCGTTCCGGAGCGGCGTCATCGACACGGCATTCGGCCCGGCGGTCTACTACGCTGGAAGCCAGCTCTTCACGGCCATGCGCTACGTCAACCCCATGAAGATCCGCTACGCGCCGGGAATCATCCTTGTGGTGAAAAAGGAGTGGGAGGCGCTCCCCGAGGACCTGCAGGACAACCTGGAAGCCGGGCGCGACAGGGTCCAGGCCGCCTTCGTGAAGGGCACCCGCGACGAGAACCAGAAGACCCTCGAGGGCATGATAAAGTACGGAATAAAGCTCACGGAGCTGAGCCCTTCCGTGAGGGCCGAGTTCGTGAAGCGCACGAGGCCGGTGTGGGACCAGTTCGCGGGCCAGCTCTACCCCAAGCACCTCCTGGACGAGGTCCTGCGCTACCTTGACGGCTTGAGGGCCGGCAAGCCCATCAAGGCGCCCAGGTTCAAGGCGCCCCAGGCCGCGGCGCCCAAGCCCGCCGCAGGCGAACCCTCGGCCAGGGCGTCCCAGCCCGCGGCCGCCGGCAAGTCCGCCGACTCCTCCGCGGGCTTAAGCGGCTGGGAGAGGCGCAAGCTGGAGGTGCGCAAGGTGCAGGAGAAGCTTTCGGCCATGGGCTACTACAAGGGCGAGATAGACGGCGTGTTCGGCCCCATGACCCAGCAGGCCATCCTGGATTACCAGGACGCCAAGGGCCTCTTCGAGAACGGCGCCATCGACCGCAGGCTCCTGCGCTCGCTGGGCATCTCGGATTAGCGCTTGCATAGCGAAGAATAGTGAGGATTTGCGGGGGCGGGCGGAAGGGGGACCCTGGTCAGCCTGACGAAAAACGATGAGCCGCAAGGCGCGCGAGGCGCGCGCGAGTGGAGCGTGCTGTTCGCACGTGACCGAGCGCAAGGCGAAGCGCAACGCAGCAGATCGCGTTTTTCGTCAGGCTGATTTGAAAAAGGGTCTCCCCTTCCGTCCCTCCTCCTAACCCCTCCAAAAAATTTTAAATTCAAAAAATTCATTGTCTGAGCCGATTGTAAAACATTCCGGTTCATCGGCAAAACAAAGGGCGCGCCGGATTTCCCCGGAGCGCCCTTTGAAATCATAGGTAAAGGCCCCTGCCCTGCGGCTTGGCCTTTTCCGTGCCCTTCCGCTACTTCTTCTTCAATACGTCCACCAACGACTGCACCGCGGCCGCGGATTTCTTGAGGGCCTCGTCCTCCTCGTTGGTGAGGGCAATCTCCAGAATCTCCTCCACGCCGTTCTTCCCCAGCTTCACCGGCACCCCTATGAAAAGCCCCTTGATGCCGTACTCGCCCTCCAGGAGCACCGCGCAGGGTAGGATCTTCTTCTTGTCTTTAAGGATGCTCTCCGCCATCTCCACGGCCGCGGAGGCCGGGGCGTAGTAGGCCGAGCCGGTTTTAAGGAGGCTCACTATCTCCGCGCCGCCGTTTCGCGTCCGTTTCACAAGCTCCTCGATGCGCTCGGGGGGCAGAAGCTCGGTTATGGGGATACCCGCCACCGTGGAGTAGCGGGGCAGCGGCACCATGGTGTCGCCGTGGCCGCCCAGGACGCAGGCGTGGATGTTTTCCACCGAGACCGAAAGCTCCATGGAGATGAAGGCCCGGAAGCGCGCCGAATCCAGAACCCCCGCCATGCCCATGACCCGGTTCTTGGGAAAGCCCGAGACCTCGTGAGCCACGTGGCACATGGCGTCCAGGGGGTTCGAGACGATGATGAGGCAGGCGTCGGGGCTGTATTTCGCCACCTGCTCGGTGACGCTTTTCATGATGCCGGCGTTGGTGTTCAACAGATCGTCGCGGCTCATGCCGGGCTTACGGGGGATCCCGGCCGTGATGATGACCACGTCCGAGCCGGCCGTGGCCTCGTAGGCGTTGGCGCCCACGAGGTGCGCGTCGTGCTTTTCGATGGGCGCGGCCTCGGCAAGGTCCAGCGCCTTTCCCTGGGGCACGCCCTCCACGATGTCCACCAGCACCACGTCGCAAAGCTCCTTCTCCGCCAAACGCTGGGCCGCCGTGGCCCCCACGTTTCCAGCGCCGATCACCGAGACCTTCTTCACCATGACTGCCTCCCTTTGAGAAGCGTTTGAAATCCGTTTGGATTCAATGAGTTATGGCCATTATCCGCCGGGTTTTCCGACGGCGGGGTCAAGTGAACACCAGAAAGGGCGCTTTGTCAACACGGAGCGTTCCGGCCTAGGGCGAAACAAAGCGGTTTTCGATGAATCCTATCCCGGAAATCTCGCAGCGCACCAGGTCCCCGTCCTTCAGGACCACGGGCGGGTCCCGGAAAATCCCCACGCCGGAAGGGGTCCCGGTGGAGATTATGTCGCCCGGAACCAGGGTGATGTCTTGGCTTATGAAGGAGATGAGGTAAGGCGCGTCGAAGATGAGGTCGCTGGTGTTGCCATCCTGCATCAATTGGCCGTTCAGCCAGGTTTTAAGGGACAGGCGCGAGATGTCCGGTATCTCGTCCGGGGTGACGAGGGCGGGCCCCAGGGGCGCGAAGGTGTCGAAGGATTTTCCCCGGAACCACTGCTTGTCGGAAAACTGCGCCTCCCGGGCCGAGACGTCGTTCATGACGCAATAGCCCGCGACGTAGCTTAGGGCCTTGCCGCGCGGAACCCTCTTGGCGGTCCTGCCGATAATAACCGCAAGCTCCACCTCGAAGTCCACCTGGCCGCTCGATTCCGGCAGAAGCACGGGATCGTGGGGGCCGTTTAACGTGTTTACGGTCTTGCAGAAAAGAAGGGGTTTTTCCGGGATGGACATGCCGCCCTCGCGGGCGTGCTCGGCGTAGTTCTTCCCGAGGCAGATGATCTTCTCGGGCCGCGCCACGGGGCTTCCCAGGCGCGCGGTGAGGGGCTGGCCGGGATCGGTAAGGCTCCTTAGCCTTTCGATCCAGCCTTCCTCGAAAAACTCCCGGCCAAGGTCCGGGGCCTCCGGGAAATGCCTCCTTATGTCCACCACCCGGCCATCCCGCAATATCCCGGGCCGCTCGCTCCCCTTTTCGCCGAATCGCACAAGCCTCATGACGCTTTCTCCTCCCGCAAGGATTCCACCGGCTCCGGCCCGTCCCCCGCGCCCTTGGGAACGTCGCTTTTAATCCCCATCTTTTTGAAACGCCGCTCGGTGTACCAGTCCATCTGGCGGAAGACCCCGCGGATCACCTTCACCTCCTTGGCCGTCAACGGCAGGCGCGAGAAGAAGCGGCGCAGGGCGTCCAGCCAGTGGTCCGGGTTCGCCTTGTCGAGAAACCCGATGCGGGTAAGGACCTCTTTAAGCTGGCCGTACATGCCGTCAAGCTCGTGGCGGTTTGCAAGGCGCGGCGCCCAGCGCGGCTCCTCCACGGATTCGGCCCGGAAGATTTCGTATGAGATGACGAGGACCGCGTGGGCGAGGTTAAGGGACGAAAACCCGGCGGTGGGGATGTTGACGAGGACGTGGCACTGCCTTACGTCCTCGTTCTCGAGGCCCCGGTCCTCGGAGCCGAAGAGGACGGCGGCCTCGTTCTCCTTGGTGACGGCCACCAGGCGCCGGGCAAGCTCCTGGGGCGTGACGAAGGATTTGCGCACGCCCCCCACCCTGGCCGTGGTTCCGGCCACGAAGGAGAAGGGCGCCAGCGCCGACGGAAGGTCGTCGGCGATCTCGATATTTTTCAGTATCTCGAGGCCGCCGCCGGTGGCCATGCGGGCCGCCCGGTTGATGTCCCAGTTTTCCGGCGCCACCGCGATGAGCCGGTGAAGACCCATGTTGGCCAGGGCCCGGGCCGCGGCCCCCACGTTCTCGGGGATCTGCGGCCTGTTCAGGACCACTGCGAGCTTTTCGGGGTCAACGCGCTGGGGCATGGCGGGCCGGGCTAGCCAAGGGCGATGAGTTCATACGGCGTGAAGAAAAAGCCCATCTCGTAGGCCGCGGTCTCGGGCGCGTCCGAGCCGTGCACCGCGTTCTTCTCCTTGTCCGTGGCAAAATCCTTGCGCAGCGTCCCCGCCTCGGCCTCGGCGGGGTTCGTGGCCCCCATCACGGCCCGGTAGCGGGAGATGGCCTCCTCGGCTTCGAGAATCATCACCATGACGGGCCCGGAGCACATGAACTCGGTTAGGCTCTTGAAAAAGGGGCGCTCCTTGTGGACGGCGTAGAAGGCCTCGGCCTGGGCCTTCGAAAGCCTCGTCATCTTGGCGGCCACGATGGAAAAGCCTGATTTCTGCAAACGGTCGATGATGGCGCCCATGCTGCCGTTTTTCATGGCGTCGGGCTTTACGATGGAAAGCGTGCGCTCTTTCATGGATTGTCCTTTCTGTTCGTAAGATGCCAATTGTTGGGCGTCGCATAACAAGGAAGACGGCCGAAGTCAACAAGGCCCCGCCCCTTCTTGACAGCAGATCGGA
>JAKAGN010000179.1 GCA_021815525.1 Deltaproteobacteria bacterium | reverse complement strand
GATGAGCCGCATGTCGGAGGGCTTGTAGTTCATTGGCTTGGCCGACGACACGTTGACGGCGCCTATGATCCGGTCCTTCACCATGATGGGGGCGCAGATGAGGGAGCTTATCTTGTAGGAGCCCGGTACGAAGCGGGCGTCGGCGGGCGCGTCGTTCACTATTTCGCCGTGGCCGGTCAAAAGCACCTCGCCCACTATGCCCACTCCGGGCTTCAGGACGGGCCTCTGGGCGAACTTCTTGCCGAAGGCCGCCACGATCTCCAGGCGCCCGGTCTTCTCCTCCACCAGCATGACGGACGCCCCGGTGCTCTCGATGGTGGCGGTGGCCTCGTCCACCACAATGGCCGCGATTTCGGCCACGTCCTGCGCCTCGGCCATTCTTTCGGCCATCTCGGTCAAAAGGTGAAGCTCAGATTCCCGGTCCAGAACATCGTTCTGGAGGCGCTTCCGGGCCGCCTCCTGCTCGGCCATGAAGCCCAGTATGGCCGCGGCCGGCTCGGCCCTCACGCCCCGCACGCGGCCGATCACCTTGCCGTCCTGTAGTATGGAGGCCTCGCCCAGCTCGCAGCCGGTTTCCACGCCGGCCACCAGGCGGCCCGCGGGGTCGTAGATTCCCGCGATTCCGCCCATGAGGCGGAGAAGCTCGCACAGGACCTGTGAGACGTCTTTTTCCAGGAGGCGGGTCAGCGGAACTCGTGACATGGGATGCCTTCGGGGAAGATGTGGAAGAGGTTCAGGTTGTTTCCTGCTTGAAGAACATGGAGAAGCGTTTCACGAGGAACTTGGCGAAGTTCTTGAAGAAAAGAAGCTGGATGGGGCCGGGGGCGCGGTCCAGTATGGTGGCCGAGACCCGCATGAGCACCAGGTCCGTGTCGGCGGTCACGGTGGCCACCCGGGCCTGGCCGCCTATGTAGGCCATCTCGCCGAAGCACTCCCCCATCCCCACGCGGGCGATCACCTGGCCGTCCTTTTCTATGCGCGCCGAGCCCGAGAGGATGATGTAGAAGGTGTCGTCGATCTCGCCCTGGGCCACCACCACCTTGCCCTTCTTCACCTTGAGGATGTCGCTTGCCAGAAACAGCTCCTCCAGCTGCCGCGGCGTGAAATCGGCGAAAAACGGCACGTAGCGGATGTAGTCGAGGGCGCTTTTTGGCTTTTCGGGCCCGTGGGAGCTTTCCTCCGCCAGGCCCCGCACGGCCACCCGGAGGTCGTAGGCGAAATCGAGGCAGGTCTGGTAGCGTACCGTGGGATCCTTGGCCAGGGCCTTTCCCATCACGTCCTCCAGAATCTTGGGCAGGTCCGGCCGGATCTTTCGAAGCTGCGGCGGATCCTCGTTCACGATCTTGTGGATTATGGTGGTGAAGTCGTCCCCGCCGAAGGCCGGTACGCCGGTCAGAAGCTCGAAGAGCACGCAGCCGGCCGAGAAGATGTCGGTGTTGTCCTTTACCGCCTCGCCCTTCACCTGCTCCGGGGACATGTAGCTGGGGGTCCCCCGGATGATCCGCATGGTGTCCTTGCCCTTGATGCGGGCTATGCCGAAGTCCGCGATCTTCACCACGCCGTTTTTGTCCAGCATGATGTTGGAGGGCTTGATGTCCCGGTGGATGACCCCCTGCTTGTGGGCGTAATCGAGGGCGTTTAGGACCGAGAACACCACCTCCGCCGCCTTCTTTGGGGGCAGCAGGTTCTCGGGGTCGCAGTGGCGGTCCAGGGTCTGGCCGTCCACGTACTCCATGGCTATGTAGCAGAAGCGCCCGTGAATACCTGCGTCGTAAACCGCCACCAGGTTGGGGTGGTTGAGCCGCCCGGCGCTCTGGGCCTCCACGAAGAAGCGGGCGCGCTCGTCCTCGCTCTGGGGCCGGGACATCTTGATGGCCACCTGGCGCTGGATGTATGGGTCGCGTCCCAGGAACACCACGGCCATGCCGCCCCGCCCCAGCTCGCGGGTGACCGTGTAGCGGCCCACGTGGGTGAGGCCGGAAAGCTCTGCGAAAAACGAGGATTCCACCAGGGGGGAGACCTTCATGACGCCCTCTCGGAACGGGAAATGCGGCCGCCGGACGGCCGGCAAAGCGGCCGCCGGGCGGCCAGCGAAGAAACCCAAAGGTAGGCCATCTTAAGCGAACCCGTCCCCGCCGTCAAGCGGGCGGGGACGCGGCGGCTCACCCGGCGTTTCCGGCGTTTCCGCCGTTTTCGGCCAGCGCCACGCGGTTGCGGCCCCCGGACTTGGCCCGGTACAGGGCCTCGTCGGCCCGGGTGATGATCCTGGAGTAGTCCGGGTGCCCGTCGTGGAGCGCCACCCCGAAGCTGGCGGTTACGGTGAGCATCCGCCCCTCCGATATCTCCACGGGGCTCCGCGAAATGAGGAGCCGGAGCTTCTCGGCCGTGAGAACCGCCGCCCGCTCGTCCACGCCCGAGAGGAGCAGGAGGAACTCCTCGCCGCCGTAGCGGAAAACGGTGTCCCCCATGCGGGTGTTGGAAACCAGAATATCGGAGACCTTCGCCAGCACCGCGTCCCCCAGGTTGTGCCCGTGGGCGTCGTTCACGGCCTTGAAGTGATCCAGGTCCGCTATGGCCACGGCGAAGCGCTCCCCGGTCTCGATGCTGGTCTTGACGGCGTGCTTCAAGACGATGGGAAGATATTTCCGGTTGTAGACCTGGGTGAGCTGGTCCTTGCCGGCCTCCGCCTCGAGGAGTGTGGAGACGAAGGACGAGAGGGTGAAGGAAAGGCTTCCGGCGAGACCGTTCATCCGGTTGATGATCTCCGAAACGCGGCCCTCGCTCTTTTTTTCCCCTATGATGCGCGCCGCCTCCTCGGAAAGGGCCGCCATCTCGGAAAGGGCCGCGGAAAGGGCCGCGGTGTCGTCGGCCTGGTCGGAGAAGATGACGCCCGCCTTGTGGCTGATCCAGAGCCCGAAATCGGCCTGGGCGGGGGGGATGACGTTTTTGGCCTGCCGCGGGTCCCGCGAGAAGAGGGCCGCGAAAAAGCCGCGCAGCCAGTCGAAGAGGGACGAGCGCACCCGCTCGCACTCTATGGCGGTGTAGCGGCTCGTGTTCTCCAGCCGGAACGACTGCAGCGCCTGCTCGCCGCTCAGACGCTCCGTCACGTAGGAAAGGTTGATGAAGGATACGGAAAGCTCCAGTATCTCGTCGGCGAAGCGGTAGGCGGCGATCAGGCGGGCCGGATCCCGTATCTCCCGCGAAAGGGCCTCGAAGATGTGCTTCTTGAGAATCAGCGAGGCCTTCTTGACCAGCATGACCGGCACGTTGATGCGTGAATGGACGAGGCCGATCTGGGTCTGCCGCAGGAGGTGGGCCTTCAGGTCCTCGCGGTCGCACGCGGCGAAGAGGTCGATGAGCCAGGTGGTCATGGACCGGTGGAGGCGTTTCTCCACAATGCCGTTCTTGAGGAAAAAGCGGGCGGATGGGATGTTCATTAGATCCCGGTAGAAGGCCGCGGCGAGGTTTTCGGCCTGGGCCTCCATGATGGCGCGCACGAGCCCCACGAGGGAGGCGTCCGAGCAGTCGGCCCCATCGGCCATGTAGTCCAGGGCCTCGTTGAAGACCTGGAAGTCCCTGTCCCTTTTTCGCGCGTCTTTCATGCCGCTTTATAGGCCTTTCCGGGTGCTGACGTAAGCTCTTTTCGGGTTCGCCGCCGGGCGCCGCCCCCCCCCGCACCCCCCACCCCATCCCCCTATCCAGGGCTTTGCATCCTAGCGCCCGAAGCCTGGAAGCTTGGGTAAAAAGGGCTTCGCGTAGGCCGGCCGGAATGTACTATTTTTGAATACAGCTTGGCTCAGGCCTCTGAAAAGCGGCCCCTCATCGTGACGTCCCTATGCCGGCGAGTAGGCGCACAGGGGCTCCTCCGCCAGGTAGTCGCCGCTTTTCTCGTAGGCCCGGGCCCGGCAGCCGCCGCACACGGCCCTGTACTGGCAGCGGCCGCACTTGCCTTTAAGGTTGTCGTAGTCCCGAAGGTTACGGAACACCTCGGAATCCCGCCAGATCAGGTCGAAGGGCTCCTTGGTGACGTCGCCGCAGGGGATGTCCAGGAAGCCGCAGGGCTGCACGATGCCGACGTGGGACACGAAGCAGAAGCCGGTTCCGCCCAGGCAGCCGCGGGTCACGGCGTCCAGGCCGTGGGATGCGAAGGTGACCGTTTTTCCTTCGGCTTTCGCCTTCTGGCGGATGATGCGGTAGTAGTGGGGCGCGCAGGTGGCCTTGAGCTGAAGCGGCACCTTGTCGCGGCGCTCGCAGAACCAGGAGAGGGTCTTTTCGTACTGGGCGGCGTCCATGCCCTCGCCCGCGATGTACTTTCCGCGGCCCGTGGGCACCAGCAGGAACACGTGGTGGGCCTCGGCTCCCAGGGACACGGCCAGGTCCTCCACCGCCTCCACGTCGGCCAGGGTCTGGCGGGTGACGGTGGTGTTGATCTGGAAGGGGAGCCCCGCGTCCCGCGCGTTTCTGATGCCCGAAAGCGCGGCCTCGAAGGCCCCTGGCACGCCCCTGAAGCGGTCGTGTATCTCGGGGCCCGCGCCGTCCAGGCTTATGGAAATCCTCTCGATGCCGCTTTCCACGAGCCTCTTCGCCGTCTCGGGCGTAAGGAGGGTGCCGTTGGGGGCCATCACCATGCGGAGCCCCAGGGCCCTGCCCGCGCGGGCGAGGTCGAAGATGTCCGGCCGAAGCAGTGGCTCGCCGCCGGTCAGGATCACGATGGGCCGGAAGCCTTCGGGCCCGCCGGGCTTTGCCCCGGGATGGCCGGATGCTCCCGGATGCCCAGCGGGTCTTTCCCCGGCGCCTCCGGGAGCCCCGCCCGGGTGTCCCCCCTTGGGCGCGGACTCGCGGGCGGCCTTGGCTATCTCCGAAAGAAGCGCCATGCCCCGTTCGGTGGAAAGCTCGCCCTCGTACGGGCCCTTGCCCGCCGCGGCGCGGCAGTGCACGCAGGATAGGTTGCACTCCCGCGTGGTTTCCCAGGCCACCAGCCTGAGCGCTCCGTCACTTTTCATCAGAAATGTCGAGGGAGAAGGCTTTGCAGGGGAGGGCGGGGAAACCTTTCATGAGTAAAAGGCTCTCCACTTCCTCTCCCGCGCCCCCTCCCACCCTTTCAAGGCGCTTTGGATGATGAGGCTGCGGATTGATTCCGTCGTGCCGCCCTTATCAGCCTGTCTAAAAACGCGAATTGCTGTGTCGTGCTTCAAAACCAATTTCGGTCACGTAAATCATCCGGGGTCCCCAAGAAATCGAAGATTTCTTGGGGTGGAATTACGCTCCCTCATTGGTTTTTAGCACTCCTTGACTTCATCGTTTTTATCCAGGCTTCATGGCCAGTCTTTTTCAACAGGCTGTTATTCCACGGTCTCGCCGGTCACGCGGTAGTTGAACTCGTTGGCCAGAACGTGGTTCCACTCGGGCTCGAACATGGTCTTCATGCGGGTGCCGTTCTCGGGCCCCACCGGGCGGCCGTAGGTGTAGAACCAGTTGACGATGGGGCTTCCGGTGAAGCCCAGGGCCACCCAGTACTGGCCCGCGGGGAGGATGGGCTTTCCCTCGAACCTGAAGCCCTCCCACGTGTAGCCGGGCTTGTAGGGCGCGCCGGAAAGGTCCTTGATCTCGCTTGTCGCAATGAGCCCGGCCGGGGCGCCGTCCTTGTCGCCGTAAAGCTCCGCCCATATCTGGCCGTCGCTTCCGAAGCTGTGGAGGGCCAGCGCCACCTCCGAAAGCTTCACGGGCTTGTCGGCGACGAATGCCTGCGCGTACTGCTCCCCCTTGGTGGTTACGTACTCGGCGGTCTCGACCAAAAAGCTGCGGGTGAAGGACATGGTCCCGTCCGGGGCGGTGACGGGCTCGCCCTGGAAGGTGGAAAAATCCAGGTTCTCGGGAAAATCCAGGTTGCCGAAGGAGAGCGGCATGGTGAAGGCCGAGGCCGGGGGGACGACCCGGGTCCCGCCCGGAGGCGGTCCCGCCGCTGCCGCTGCCGCCGCCTTCACCCGCGTGAAGCTTCCCTCCACGTTGGGCACCAGGACCAGGGCCCGCGGGCCGTAACCGGCCTTGGCGGCCGCCACCTCCACGTGGTCGTCCAGAAAGTCCGCG
>JAKAGN010000178.1 GCA_021815525.1 Deltaproteobacteria bacterium | reverse complement strand
TGCGCTCGCCACCAGCGCCAGCACGAGGCCCGCCAGTATCAGCCAGAACCCCGCCTCGTAACGCGCCTCAAGCATGCCTCGCCCGTATCGAAGCATGTCTCCGTCGATTTTTGATTTCAGAAGCAGGAGGCACACGGTGCCGGCGCCGGCCGCCACGGCGGGCGCGATCGCCAGGCTGCGCTTGAAGGAAAGGGACAGAAGGCCGCCAATGAAGGCCAGGGCGAAGGTGGCCACGGCCAGGGGCTCTGCGCCTATGCGGCCGTTACCCAGCTTTTCCCCCACTTCCTGCGGTATGTGCGGAAGGCCGAGGCTGGTCCCCGTCACAAGCTGGAAGCCTGTTAGGCCGACGACCTTGTAATCGCGGGAGGCGCTTAGGTCCGACAGGCTCGGGCCCGCGCAGGTGACGTTCACGAATGGCATGAAAAACGCGATGACAGCGATGCCGAAAAGCGCGGGCGATATTTTGAGGGCCGCGATTTTCATTGGATTCCTTTCCGACGGAGACAGGCGACCGGCGCCCCCCGGCCCTTTCGGGGATTCCGGGAGGCGCGCTCAGCCTGGGTGAGATCTATGGGTAAACGATGTCGTAGTGCGGCGACACCGAGTCGAAGGGCGTGTCCCGGAAGTAGTCCGCGATGGCCCGGTCATAGGTGGCCGTAAGCCGGAAGGCCTTGCGGGCCAGGCGGTAGCGGGTGCGGGGGAGCGTCGCACCCTTGTTGGCGGAAATTTCGTCTATGAGCATGGCGTAATCGGCCGGCTCCACCACGGCAGCCACCCGTAGGAAGTTCTTGGCCGCGGCCCTTATCATGCAGGGGCCGCCCACGTCTATCTCGCTTCGTGCGTGCTCGGGCGTTGTGCCGGGCGTGGCCACGGTGGACGAGAAGGGATAGAGGTTCGCCACCACCATGTCGATGGGGACCGCCTTGGTGCGGACCATGTCCTTCTGGTGGGCGTCGTTGTAGGTCTCGGTGAGAAGCCCGAGGTAGACCTTGAAATCGAGCGTCTTCACCAGGCCCCCCTGGGTCTCGGGCTGGCCCGTGTAGTCGGAAACCGGGATCAGCACGTCCTTGGCCGCCTTCCCAAGAATGCCCGCGATGTGGGCGTAAGTGCCCCCTGTGGAGAAAATCTTCACGCCCGGCGCGGCCTTGACCAGGGCCGGCACGAAGAAATCGAGCCCGGTTTTGTCCGAGACCGAGATGAGCGCGTGCTTTACCGGAACCGGCCCGTCCATCTTGGTGACGACATTCTTGCTCATGAAACCCCCTTGATAGTGAGGACTAAAAAAACGGATGGGTAGCGCATCCGTCGATGATCGTAAAAAAGTCCGGCGCAAAAGTTGTCTACAAAAATGTCTAAAAGCCAGGGAAGCATCGAAGATGCCATTCTATTATCTTCTTTTCGGCCCGCCGTCAACGCTTCCGGCGGCGAGCCCCGGAAAGGGCGCGCGTCCGACCATGCGGCCGGAACGAATGTTTCCCCTTGACCCGAAAATTCGGGTGTGCGACCATTCCCGCCCGCTGACGTGTAACAGCAAACTTAAAAACTCGATTTGGCCAGGCCGATGAAAAACGATGAGCTGCAAGGAACGCGAAAAGCCAATAAGGGAGCGTACTTTTCGTACGTGACCGAAATTGGCTTTAAGGCGTGACACTTAAGATCGCGTTTTTCGACGGCCTGGTAAAAATCCTCGGAGGGAAGAGAGAGGCCATGCAATTCATCGATCTCGCGGCTCAGCAGAAGAGAATCGTAAACGACGTGACGGCGCGCATGAAAAAGGTCCTCGACCACGGCGCCTACATCCAGGGCCCGGAGGTGAAGGAGCTTGAAAAGGAGCTTTCGGCCTACGTGGGGACCGACCACGCAGTGGCGTGCAGCTCCGGCACCGACGCGCTTCTCCTGGCCCTCATGGCAATGGGGGTGGGGCCCGGGGACGCGGTTTTCACCACGCCCTTCACCTTCATCGCCACGGCCGAGGTGGTGAGCCTTCTGGGCGCGGTGCCGGTTTTCGTGGACGTGGACCCCGTCACCTACAACATGTCGCCCGAAGCGCTCGAAACGGCCATTTCGGCCCTGGCGTCCGGGGACCCGGCGAAGCACCCGCTCCCGGCTCCCTGCAAGCCCGGCAAAGGCGACAAGGTGGCCTGGATGGGCGGGGCCTGCCCGGTGAAGCCCAAGGCCGTGATCGCGGTGGACCTCTTCGGCCTTCCCGCCGACTACGACGCCATAAACGCCGTGGCCGCGCGCCACGGCCTTGTGGTCATCGAGGACGGCGCACAGTCCTTCGGCGGCGAGTACAAGGGCAGGAAGGCCTGCTCGCTAGCAAAGGTGGGCTGCACCTCCTTTTTCCCGGCCAAGCCGCTCGGCTGCTACGGCGACGGCGGCATGGTCTTCACCGACGATCTGAATCTTACCGAGATCATGCGCTCCATCCGGGTGCACGGCCAGGGCGGGCACAAGTACGACAACGTGCGGATCGGCATCAACGGCCGGCTGGACACCCTTCAGGCCGCGATCCTGCTCTCGAAGTTCCTGGTCTTCCCGGACGAGGTGGAGCGCCGCCAGGCCGTGGCCAAGCGCTACGCCGAAGGCGTCGCCGCATCGGGGCTCTACGTGGTGCCCACGGTTCCCGCCGGCTACCGCTCGGTCTGGGCCCAGTACACCCTCGCGGTGAAAAAGGCGGGCCAGCGGGACCAGGTGCTGGCGCACCTGAAGGACCAGGGCATCCCCACGGCCATCTACTATCCCAAGCCCCTGCACCGCCAGGACGCCTTCGCGCACCTGGGGTACAAGGCCGGCGACTTTCCGGTTTCCGACGACGTGTGCGACCGCGTGTTCTCGGTTCCCATGCACCCCTACCTGGAAGCCGGCGAGCAGAATAAGATCATAGCCGCGCTTCTTTCCTGGAAGCCGGCGGCCTGATCACACCTGCGCGGTGTGACTGAAAAGGTGCGCCTTCAAGGATTCAAGGTGTTTCCGGCCGTTCATGGGGGAGGGTGGAAGAACCTGTTCTTCATAAGGTTCTCGAACCCTCCCCTTCAATTTCCACTTCCGCCGTTTTTATCGAGGAGGTGGCGGACGAAAAATTCCGTAACCTCCGCGAGGAACAGGGCCTGGTGGCCGGGCTCGCTCAAGGGGTGGTCGCCGCCCGGGAAAATGACGAGGCGCTTGGGTTCAACCGCCCGCCGGTGTATCTCCAAGCCGTGGGAGACCGGCACCACCCGGTCGTCCCCGCCGTGAAGCACCAGAAGCGGCCCCGGGGCGAGCGGCCCATCGGGCAGTTGAAAGGAATTTTCCGGCCGGAAGAAGGCGGCGGGCAGGCGCTTGTCGTCCCCGGCCGCCTTGAGCACCGCGAAAAGCTGCTCAGCGAAGGCCGGGGCCGCGTAGACTGCGATGGCGGCCACCGGCCGGGCCAGGGCCTGGGCCAGGCATACCGCGCCGCCCATGCTGCTCCCGAAAAGGCCTACAGCGCCGCTTAAGTCACCCCGCGCTTCCATGAGGCGCCGGGCGGCGGCCAGGTCCCGGAGACGAGCCGCGAAGGTGGTCAGCTCCCTAAACGATCCTCCGCTTCTTCCGCATCCCCGGTGGTCGAGGCGCAGGAAGGCGATCCCGGCGCGCGTAAGCGCCCCGGCCAGGGCCTTCTGCTTGGGGGATTCCGCGTCCGCGAAAAGCCCGTGGCAGCCCATCACGAGGGGCGGCCTGGGGCTTTCGGGAAGGTGCAGGGTCGCGGAGAGCGCGAGCCCGTCCACGGGGATTTCAATTTGTTCGGGATTTTTGCGGTTCATGCTTCATCATAATAAGGCTTGCGCGCCGGAGCAAGAACCGGTGACTGGATGGCAAGGATGAGCGTCAAAAAAGGTGAAATTCTGGAGCTTGTGGTGGAGAAAACCGTCTTCGGCGGGGACGGCCTCTCGCGCGTGGACGGCATGGCGGTCTTTATCGAGGGCGCGGTGCCCGGGGACCGGGTGAGGGCGCTCATAACCCGGAAAAAGAAGGACTGGGCAAAGGCCAGGGTGACGGAGCTTCTTTCGCCCTCGCCGGAGCGCGTCGCCCCTCCCTGCCCCTACGCCGGCCACTGCGGCGGCTGCAAGTGGCAGCACATTGCCTACGAGCGCCAGCTTCACTACAAGGCCGAGCACGTGCGGGAGTCCTTGCAGCACATCGCGGGCCTTACGGACGTCCCGGTCGAGGATGCCTTCGCCTCGCCACAAATTTTCGGCTACCGCAACAAGATGGAGTTCTCCTGCGCCGACCGCCGCTGGCTCCTCCCAAAGGACCTGGCGTCCCAGGGCGGGGAAGGGCGGCCCGAGGGCCAGGATTTCGCCTGCGGGCTGCACGTTCCGGGCACCTTCGACAAGGTCCTGGACGTGGACGCCTGCCTTTTGCAGCACGAGACGGGAAACCTCATCTTAAAGTTCCTGAAGGAGCGGATGGCGGCCTCGGGGCTTCCCGCTTACGGGCTAAAAAGCCACGAGGGCTTCTGGCGCTTTTTGATGATGCGCCGGTCGCGGGCCTTCGGCAAGTTCATGGTGAACATCGTGACCTCCCAGGACCGGCCCGACGTCCTCGCGCCGCTGGCGCAGGAGCTTTCAGAGCGCTTCCCGGAGGTGGCCTCGGTGGTTGGAAACGTCACCGCCAAGCGGGCCCAGATTTCATCGGGCGGCAAGGAAACGGTGCTTTACGGCGCGCCCGCGCTTTCCGACCGCCTTGGGCGATTCAGCTTCGACATCTCCGCCAACTCCTTCTTCCAGACCAACCCCGAGCAGGCGGAGCGTCTCTACGACACGGCCGCGGAGTTCGCGGGCTTGACGGGAAGCGAGCGGGTGCTGGACCTCTACTGCGGCACAGGCACCATCTCCCTTTGGCTCGCGGGGCGTGCGCGTGAGGTCCTGGGCGTGGAGCTTGTGACCGACGCGATCCTCGACGCCCGCAAGAACGCGGCCCGGAACGGGGTTAAAAACTGCCGCTTCGAGGCGGCCGACAGCCGCGACGCCCTAAACGGCATCGGTTTTACGCCGGACGTGGTGGTCACCGATCCGCCCCGCTCGGGCATGCACCCGGACGCGGCCGCGCGCCTTTGCGAGATGGCCCCGCCCGTCATCGTTTACGTTTCCTGCAACCCCGCCACCCTGGCCCGGGACCTTGTCATCCTCTCCCACGTCTACCGGGTGGACAGGGTCCAGCCCATCGACATGTTCCCCCACACCTTCCACGTGGAGTGCGTCGCGCGCCTGACCCGCAAGGATTTGTGACGGATGATATGCAGGAAAATGGAAGGGTGGTAAGCTTGAAAAAGATATATTGAAGAATTAGGCCCGAAATCAATCCTTCCAATGGATGCATTCCACCGGGCAGGTTTCGATGGCCTCTTGGATGCAGTCCTCGGGGCCGCCGGAGGGAAGGATCACCTTGGATTTCCCGGAGTCATCGTCCATCTGAAAAACATCCGGGCAAAGCTCCACGCAGCTTTCGCAGCCCACGCACTCCGAAGTTTCGATGAAAACCGTCCTGGCCATGCGCTCTTTCCCCTTTTGTCCAATTTCGTTCAGAATGCATTCAAGGACCTGATCCCGCCGCGACACCGGGCCCCGTTAATGCCCCAGTCCCCTATATGCAGCCTACCGTGAAGCTCGTTTTGGGTCAAGCTGATCGAAATTTTGAATCCCGGCATGCGGAAAAATCCATCCTTAAAAATGACGGTGAAATTTCCTTGACTTGGGACAAAAATGCGGATAAATGTTTTCTCAAATGTAATTACAAGTGTGCGCAATTCTGTTTTCAATTTCATCCCCCCAAAACGCGGGCAAAGACCCGGGAGATCGAAATCATGGCATTGAAAGGCGTCGCCGAAGGTTTTCGCAGGGCGGTCTCATCCCTCCTGGCCGCGGCCGCGGACGGCTTTTCGGCGGAGCGGGCCCTTCCATCCCCGCCCGATTGCGCCGATTCCGCCCACGCGCTGCGCCTTTCCGGCTGCCACGTGGTGGACGCCCGCCGGGGCGTGGTGCGGAAAAACGCGTCCCTCGTCATCCAGGACGGCCTTATCCGCCGCGTGGAAAAGGCCGGGGAGCCTTCCGGCATACCCTGCCGGGAGTT
>JAKAGN010000177.1 GCA_021815525.1 Deltaproteobacteria bacterium | reverse complement strand
GCCCAGGAGGGCGGCCAGGCGGCGGCGGGGGGGGAGGTAGCCCGGCACGCGGCGCACGGCGCGGCGGTAGATCTCGATGGCTTCGGGGAGGCGCCCCCGGGCCTCCAACTCGAGGCCCGTGTGGTAGAGGGCGTAGGGGTTGTCGGGGTTTAGGGCTAGGGCGTGCTGGAAGCCCGCGAAGGCCTCGTCCCGCCGCCCCATCTCCATGAGGCAGGATGCGCGGTTGTAAGCGTAAACATCGCTTTTGGGATCGAGGGCCAAGGCCTTGTCCAACTGGACCAGGGCCTCGGGGTAGCGCTTCATCTGCCCGAGGAGAACGGCGAGATCGTTGTACCGGGTCGCGTCCCGGGGGCGGGCCTTTACGCCTTCACGGGCGAACTCGAGGGCCCCGGCCTTGCGTCCGGCTTCCATGAAGGCCTTTATGGCGGTGATCCACAGGTCGCCCCGGTTTGGGGCCAGGCGCACGGCCTCCACAAGGTGCGGGATGGCCTCGTCGAAACGCCTCTGCCGGGCCAGCTCCGCGCCCAGGTAGCGGTGGACGAGGAAGTAGCCGGGGCTTTGGGCCACGCAGAAGCGGTGGAGGTTCTCGGCGTCGCTCCAGACCGGCAGGTGCGCGGCGGCCCGGGCCGAAAGGATTGCTATCCAGAGCCACAGAAAAAGCCCGGCGGCGCGGCGCTTCAGGGCTTTCTCCGGCAGGGCCGAAAGACGCGCGGAGGCCAGGGCTAGGCCCGCGAGGGGCAGGTAAAGGAAGCGGTCCGCCCGCCAGATGTGGTGGGGAACGATCTGGGCCGAGGGAAGAAGGGACGCCAGGAACCAAAGTACGCCGAAGATGACGAGCCGCTCCCGGCGGCAGCGAAAGACGAGGACGGCCGTGGCGGCGGCTGCCGCGAAGCCCAGGAACACGGCGGCGGAAAGGAAAGCCGGCGGGTAGGTGTTCTCGTACATCACCGGAAGACGCGCCGGAAAGAACACCTGGAGGACGTTGGCCCCGAACAGGCTCACCACGAGGCGCAGGCGTTCGGCCAGGTCCAGGGTGAGGGCCTGGGTCACGTAGCTTTTTTCGATGAGGTTTCCCGCGTTCCTTAGGGCGTCGGGAACGTAGGGAAAGAGCACCGACTTGGAGTTGGGATCCAGGATACCCAGGGAGACCAGCTTGATGAAGAAGGCGGCGGCGGAGATGAGCCAGAGAGGCCAAGTCACGCGAAGCATCGAAAGGGGCCGCCGGTTGCGGGCAATCACGGCCTCGTAAAGGATCGCAAGGAGCGGCGCGGTGACGCCCAGCACGTTTGCAAGGCACGAGAAGGCGGCGGCGTAGGCCGTGAGCACGAAAAGGAGCAGCCTCGCCGGGCCTCTCGACTTCCGGGCCGAGATGTGGAGGTGGAGGGCCGAAAGGAGGAAGAGGAGCATGAGAAGCTCCTCGCGGCCGCAGATCCAGGCCACCGAGTCAACGATCACGGGGTGGAGCCCGAAAAACGCGGCCCCGGCGAAAGCCATTGGGCGCGCGCCGGCGTCTTCAACCCCGCTTTCGCGGGATACGCGCAGGAAAAGGGCGTAGAGGAGCAGGATGCTCAGAAGGTGGATGAAGACGTTCACCACGTGGTAGCCCTGGGGGGAGGGCCCCCACAGGGCGTACTCGACGGCCATGGACAGCAGCCGCACCGGGTAGTAGCTCTGCAACGAAAAAAACGTGAAGATGCGGCCTATGCCGTTAAGGGAGAGGTCCCGCACCAGGGGGTTGGAGGTTATGGTGTCGAGGTCGTCGTAGTTGGCGAAGCCGTAGAAGAAGGCGGGCCAGAAAAGGGCCAGCGTGAGGGCCGCCAGGGCCAGGGGATAGGCGTATGACGGGCCCCTTTGACGAAAAAGGGCGCTTTCGGAAGAAGTCATGCCGGCGTGCTTTCAAGCCAAGTTGACGGGTGGCGGATTTCCATTCCTCGGCGCTTCCGGGTCTCGACCGGCCGATCACGCCGTCATCTTACTACCGCGGCGCGGCTTGAGAAGCAAGTCATGCGGCCATAATGGGGACCGATGGCGCGTTCGTTTTTGGGAAGATGCGGAGGATGGGCGCGGCGAAGGGCGGGGGAAACTTTTTTCCAAAAGGGGGGCTCCCTTCCCTCCCCCCGGATACTTTTTTTCAGTCATCCCTCACGAGAAGGCGCGGCGCTTCCCGCTCGTCGGAGTCCAGCCCCGTGAGGAAGGAAAGCTCGTCCATGGCCCGCTCGGTGGTGCGCATGGTGGCCGCGGCGGCGTCTATCTCGCTTGTGAAGAGCTTGGAGTCCTGGCGGCCGATGCCCAGCTCCGCCAGGCCCGCGATCTTTCCGTGGAGGCGCTCCAGCTCGATTTCGATGAACTCGTGGTTCTCCCGGGCCTTCTTGTGGTTTTCGATGCGATTGGCCGCGGTGGCCCGGGTGTCCATAAGGGCCTTCCGGTACTTCGCTTCCCGCTCGTCGTCCTCCTCGGCCGGCCCCAGGGCGGCTATCCTCTCCTCGGCCCGGGCGAGGCTGTCGGCGATCTCATTTTCGTCCACGGTTTTGAAGTAGCGTTCGAGGGCGGTCTTGGAGAAGAGTAGCTTCAGGTAGATCCAAAGGAGGCGGTTCACGCCCTCCAACTGGAAGCGGGCCAGATCCGCCGCGTCGGCCGCGTTGGCGTCGTTCACCCCGGCCCTGATGCGGTCCAACTCCCGGCACATGGAGCGCAGCTCCTCGAAGCTCCGCCGGTCCTTCTGGGAGAGGGCCGCGATGAGCCGCGCCGCCTCGGAGTCGTCCTCTCGCTCATCCTCCCGGGGAGCTTCCGCCTTGTTGAGAGCGGCGTCCACCGCGTCCTGGAACCTGGGCCGCGTGGCGAGGCCCGCCAGGAACAGGACCTCTCCGGCGGCCACCAGCGGCAGGACCACGTCCGGGCGGCCCGAGAGGAGCCCGTACACGATCCCCGCGCCCACGGCCAGAAGGTTCCAGTGGAACAGGAAGGCTTTGGCCACGTACTTCAGGATGCCCCCGCCCGGGCTTTTGTCATTTTTCTCGGCCACTTTCGATTCATTTTCCAGCAGCCCGCCGAACTCCCCGCTTCCGGCGGGGCGGTCACAAGCGATGAAATGCAAGGCGCGCGAGGCTAAAGCATCGTGTAAAACCCCCGGCCTTGAAGGGCCGAGAAAAAACGATGAGATACAAGGAACGCGAAAAACCAATGAGGGAGCGTACTTTTCCGTACGTGACCGAGATTGGTTTTGAAGCGTGACGCAGTAGATCGCGTTTTTGCTCGGCCCGTCAGAAGTCGGCGGAAAGCTCGCGGTAGGTCTTGGCTATTTCGGCCGCCGAGCTTTCGAAGAGCCGCGCGTTGGTCTTGTTGGATATCTGCGCCAGGAGGTCCTTCTTGGCCTCGCCGCCGTAGGCGATGGTGTAGACCTTGGGCACGTCGTAGTCCTCGCCCTTGGGGAAGACGGCCATGAGATCCTCGAAGGAGAGGCTGCTTTTGGTGTCGTCGCCGTCCGTGAGGACAAGGATGGCGTAGCGCCTTTTTTCGCCCGATTTCTTGATGGCGGAAAGCTCCTTGTAGTAGGCGGCGATGGAGTCGTAGAGGGCGGTTCCTCCCTCGGCGAACACCGTGGAGACCTTCTGTCCCAGGTCCTCGCCGCAGGATGCTATCTCGCACACGTCGGAAAGCGGGGTCACCTGGTCGGAGAAGACCACCACCTGGACCCGGTCCCGGGGCTTCATGGCCCGGATGAATTGCACGGCGCCGGCCTTGGCGTTTTCCATGGGCTCGCCCTGCATGCTCCCGGAGCGGTCCAGGATGAGGACCACGGTGGCCGGCACCTTGACCGACTCCCAAAGGTCGCGGAGGCGCTTCAAGACGTCCTCGCCTGGAACCTCGAAGGCCTTGACGGCCGATACGTCGGCCATGACGCCGTGCCCGGCGTCGAAGGGGGCGGCGGGGGGCATCTTGGCGATGGGGCGCACGCCCATTTCCATGGCCGCCTTCTGGGCCTCGGGGGAGAGGAGGAAGTCCACGAAGAGCTTGGCCGCGGCCTCGCGCTCGGGGGTCATCCACTCGCCCTTTATTATCGCAACCGGGTGGCGGGCGAAGAAGCAGCCCTCGGAGGGGTAGACGGCCACCAGCTTGTAGGGCTTGTTGCCGTACTTGAGGTTTCCCTCGATGATGGTGTTTTCGTACTGGACGGTGGCGGAAAGGTAGCCTGGGCCCTTGCGGCGCATCAGATCGTCTATCCATGTGTTGGAAAGACCATAGTGCTCCACGGCTCCCTCGAAGCCCTTCAGGAAGGAGATGGCGGCGGGATTGGCGAGGTCTGCGGTGGTCATGCCGGAGGTCTTCTGCAAGACGGCGTAGATCTCAGATGCCACGGTGAGGAAGCCAGAGTTGGCGTCCGGGTGGGCGTGGCCCCATCGGAAGGCGCCCCACTGGGGGTTCCCGGCGCTGGCCCAGCCCTTGGGGTCCATGGCAACCTTGGCCACGTCCCGCCACCCGATGGGCTTGGGGTAGCCCAGGGCCTGGGCCATGGGCTCCCACATGGCGATGACGAGCGGAACGTTCAAGAGGGGCTTCATTTCATCGAAGAGCTTCATCTGCTTGACGTCGCGGAAGTAGGCCTCTCCCAGCGCCAGCCACGACTCGTCGCCCGGGGACCACAAGTCCGGCTTGATCTTGCCGGATTTCAGGTCGTCCAGCTGCTCGCCGGAGTTGCCGTGAAAGGCCTTGACGAGGACGGTCTTGTCGCCCACCTTGTGGCCCTCCGCGTTGAAGCGGGCCGTCATGGCCTCGATCCAGCTTTTCTTGGCGGAGGAGGAGTAGAAGGAGATTTCCAGGACGTCCCCGGCGGGCCGCGAAGGCTGCGCCCCCGGAGAGGATGCCGGGGCCCCGCCGCCCAGGCCCTTCAGGAAGGAGGGAACCCTGCCCGCCCGGTTGAGCCCGAACCAGGCGAGCCCGGCCGCCACCAGGACCACGATGAACCAGAACGCCGGTTTTGGTTTGCCTGCCATGAGTCCTCCTCCTGGTGGGTTTTGGGGCGCGGGGCTTTCCGCGGCCCGTCAATCGCCTTTGTTCCATCTTTCAAAAAGCGTCTTGAGCTCCGACTCAACGAGCCGGCCGCCCGGGACCTTGGCCATGAGGCGGGAAAACCGCGGGTCGAAGGCCACCTCCCGCACGAAGGCGAGGTCATCGCGGTCCAGGTGCGAGGCGTAGCGCTTCAGGCTTTCGGCAAGGATCAGCTTCTTCACGATGTCCATGGTGGTCATCAAGCCCGCCGGCGGCAAGGGAAAGGGCGCCCGGGCCCGGCAGGAGCGGGATGGTCAGTCATCGAACATGCCCCTTCCGCCCCGGCCACGGAAGGAGCGGGAGCGGGGGCGGACCTCCTCGGGCGGTGGGCGGAACTCGGTAAACAGCTCGAAAATTTTCCATTTTCCGTCGTAGGCCTTGCCCACCAGCATGGAGAAGCGGCCGGTGAACTGCTCGGTGGGATCGTAACGCCAGCATTCGATCCGCACCTTGTCGGCCTTTCGCGTGTACTTCACGTCGGTGTACTTGCAGGCCCCGTACTTTTTCGAGAGGTTCTGGTCCTGCAGGAAGGGGAAAAGCTCGGCGATGGTGCCCTTGAGGTCCCGGCCCTTTATTTCCGGCATGGGGCTTCCCACGTTGTTGCGGTTGAACATGACCCCCTTGATGACGGCGTCGTCGTCGAAGAGGCCGCCCAGCCGGTTGTCGTAGGCCTTCTCGTAAGCCATGTAGCTTTCGAAGAGCTTTTGAGCCTGCTCGATGGCCGGGTCCGCGGCGGTTGCGACCCCGCAGCAGACCAGCAGAAGGATCAGGCAGACCGTTGCTTTCAAGGGGGAATGGGTCATCATGCTTCTCCTTGCCTGGCGATGGAACGACGAGCGGGTCATCGGCCCGCGAAAAGGCCCGTAGTGGAACCCGGGTTAAACGGTGAAGCGCGAAGAAGCCTGGGGCAGTAGCGCCTTCGGCCGGATCGCCCGCCGCGGAAGATGCTTTCCGGTCGGGCAAAAGCCTTGACGGGCGTCAGCCGGCTTCCTCCATGAGGGCGGCCAGCTCGCTCCCGTCGATCTTTTCCTTTTCCAGGAG
This sequence comes from Deltaproteobacteria bacterium, assembly GCA_021815525.1. GTDB lineage: Bacteria > Desulfobacterota > Desulfobacteria > Desulfobacterales > Desulfatibacillaceae > JACRLG01. The sequence continues at coordinate 22 of JAKAGN010000177.1, read as the reverse complement.
GAGCACGGCGGCCTTTTCCAGC
>JAKAGN010000176.1 GCA_021815525.1 Deltaproteobacteria bacterium | reverse complement strand
CCCCCTCTCCAAAAGTCCCGGGGGCGCGAACCGCCCCCGGGCCCCCGATATGGCGTCGCGGATTGCTGCGCAATCCGCGACGCTGGAGTATGAGGGCTTCGCATTCCACCACTCAACAAATGATGCGCGGAAGAGGGGCGCAAGGCAAGGCCGCCGCAAGCCCCACGGTTAGGGCGATTCCGCGCCGTGGCCACCCGCGCGTATCACCGCCCCCCAACCAAAATCGAACGCCCGCACGAATCCATGCCCCGCAAAACTCCCCCCTGGACTTTTTACCGGAATCTGATATGCATAATAAATTGAGGCGAAAAATTTGAAGCGAACACTTTCCGGGGCGGACCCCTCAGGCGGAAAAAGGCCGGCCCGGATGGAACGGATGCGAACGGATCGACCTGAAGGGGGATAAAATGGCCAAGGGTTACATGGGTAAAGTTTTGGTGGTGAACCTTTCCACCGGCGAGATCCGGGAGGAAGCCGTTCCCGACTCCGTCTACGAAAACTACCTCTCCGGCATGGGCCTTGGCGCCTACATGCTCTATAAGCACATCCCGGCGGGCGCGGACCCCTTGGGCCCCGACAACATGCTGGGAATCGTCTCGGGGGTCTTGACGGGCACCGGGAGCCTCTTCACCGGCCGCTGGATGGTGGTGGGAAAAAGCCCCTTGACCGGCGGCTGGGGCGACGCCAACTGCGGCGGCGACTTCGCGCCCGCCATCAAAAGGAGCGGCTACGACGGCTTCTTCTTCACCGGCAAGAGCAAGAAGCCGGTGTATCTCGAGGTCAAGAACGGCAAGGCGGAACTCAAAGACGCCAAGGACCTCTGGGGCAAGGACACCGTCGAGACCGAGGAGATATTGAAATCCAGGGCCGAGGGCCCCAAGAAGCCCAAGGTGGCCTGCATAGGCCCCGCCGGCGAGAAGCTCTCCCTCATCGCGGGGGTATCCAACGACGGCGGCCGCATGGCGGCCCGCTCGGGCCTGGGCGCGGTCATGGGCTCCAAGAAATTGAAGGCCGTGGTGCTTTCGGGCGCGGCCAAGATAGAGGTCCACGACAAGGAAAAAATGAAGGCGCTCTCCGCCGCCTGCAACAAGTGGGTCCAGTTTCAGCCGCCCTTTCTGCCGGGCACCCTCACCTTCCCCGTGGGGCTCCTCCTTCGCGTCCTTCCCACCGGCATGGCCCAGGACGGCCTACTGTATAAGATCATGCTGAAAAAATGGGGCACCGTGTCCATGAACCAGGCCTCCATCGAGATGGGGGACAGCCCCATCAAGAACTGGGGGGGAAGCAACAAGGACTTCGGCCCCATGCGCTCCTTTTCGGTGAACCCGGACGTCTTCAAGAACCGCGAGACGAAAAAGTACCACTGCTTCTCCTGCCCCTTAGGCTGCGGCGGCATCTGCTCCATGACCGGCAAGTTCACCCACACCCACAAGCCCGAGTACGAGACCGTGCTCTCGCTGGGCGGGCTCCTCTTAAACGAGGACGCGGAAAGCATCTTCTATCTTAACGAGGTGTTAAACCGCGCCGGCATGGACACCATCTCCTGCGGCGGCTCCGTAGCTTTTGCAATCGAGTGCTTCGAGCGCGGAATATTGACCGAAAAGGACACCGACGGGCTCGTCCTCAAGTGGGGCAAGACCGACGCCATCGTGGCGCTTGTCGAAAAAATGGTGAAGCGCGAGGGCATCGGAGACCTCCTGGCCGACGGCTCGGCCGCCGCCGCCAAAAAAATCGGCAAGGGCTCCGAGGACTTCGCCGTCTGCTCCGGCCGCCAGGAGCTTCCCATGCACGATTCCCGGAACGACCCGGGCTTCGGCGTCCACTACTACGCCGAGCCCTCGCCCGGAAAGCACACCGTGGGCTCCTACCTCTACTACGAGATGTTCCAACTGTGGAAAAAGGTGAAGGGCCTGCCGTCCCCCTGGCTCTTCTACCCCAAGAGCGTCAAGTACAAGACCGGCCGCGACAAGGCCGTCATGAGCCGCGTCTGCTCCAGCTACGTGAACGTGGTGAACGGCGCGGGCGGCTGCATCTTCGGGGCCTTCATAGGAGCCAAGCGCATCCCCTTCTTCGACTGGCTGAACGCCGCCACGGGCTGGAACAAGACCCCCGAGGAGTACCTCGAAATAGGCGACCGCATCCAGACCATCCGCCAGGCCTTCAACGTGCGCCACGGCATAGACCCCGCCAAGATCAAGCTTCATAACCGCGCCCTTGGACGCCCGCCCCAGACCGAAGGCGCCAACGCCGGACGCTCCGTGCCCATCGAAACCCTGGTCGCAAACTACTGGGCCGAGTTCGGCTGGGACGAAACCACCGGCGTGCCCAAGAGCGCCACCCTGGACCGCCTGGGAATCGAAGCGCCGTAAAGAAAAGCAAAAGCGCCTCCGGCGGCCGGGGAGGCTACGCCCCCCCGGACCCCCGATAATTTTTGCGCGCCGCGTGCTTCGCACGCGGCGCGCAAGTATTCGAGGGCTCCGCATTCCGCCCCCCGGCCCTCGCCGAGCAAGCAAAGGAAATCCCCAAGCGCCGCGCCTTCCTCACCGGCATTGCATTCCGGAAAAAATCGTGTAAGATTCCCAACCGGTAAGGCTTGCATCCTGGAGAAGAGGCGGAATCCTTTCCCGCATCCTTCTCCTGCGGCTCATTGGGCTTGATCTTCTTCCCGGGCGTTTCGTCCTCAAGGCAAAGGATGCGAAGCCCTCATAAAACCTGCGGAGCCTTGCGCAGCAAGGCGAAGCCATTAGCGGGGGGCCGGGGGTCATTACATGAAAATGGCCGCCGGAGGCGCTTTTTCTTTTTCTTTTAAAGGTCAATCATGGGTTCATTTGAAGGTACCAGGGTTCTCGTCACTGGCGGGGCGGGCTTCGTGGGGGCGAACCTGGTGAGGGAGCTTCTGGGGCGCGGGGCGGAGCACGTTCTGGTGGTGGACAACCTCCTTTCGGCCGAGCCCGAGAACCTCCCGGAGGACGGCCGGATCAGGCTCGTAACGGGCTCCATAACCGACGACAATATCCTGGCGGGTATAGGGGACGAGTTCGACTACGTCTTCCACCTGGCCACCTACCACGGCAACCAAAGCTCCATCGCGGACCCCCTGGCGGACCACGAGAACAACACCCTGACCACCTTGAAGCTTTGCGAAAGAATCAAGAATTTCAAGAAGATAAGGCGGCTCGTCTACTCCTCGGCGGGCTGCACCGTGGCGGAGAAGACCTTCGAGGCCGCGGCCGCCACCCAGGAGGACGCGCCGGTCTCCCTGCACCTGGACAGCCCCTACCAGATATCCAAGATCATAGGCGAGCTTTACTGCAACTACTACGCGGCGCGGCACGGGCTGCCGGCGGTCAAGGCCCGCTTCCAGAACGTCTACGGCCCCGGCGAGGTGCTGGGCGCGGGACAATGGCGTGGCACGCCCGCCACGGTGTGGCGCAACGTGACGCCCACCTTCATCTACCGGGCGCTGAAGCACTGGCCGCTGACGCTGGAAAACGAGGGCGTCGCAACGCGCGACTTCATCTACGTGGACGACATCGTGGAGGGCCTCATCCTCTGCGCGGAAAGGGGCGAGCCGGGCGGGGTCTACAACATCGCAAGCGGCGTCGAGACCTCCGTCCGGGAGCTGGCGGAGCTGGTGAACCGGATGGCGGGAAACCCCACGCCGCCCGTGTATCTCCCCAAGAGGGACTGGGACCGCTCGGGAAAGCGCTTCGGATGCACCAAAAAGTCCGAGGCCGCGCTGGGCTTCAAGGCCGCGACGAATCTTGAGGAGGGCCTTCAAAAGACCATCGACTGGACCCGGGCGAACTTGGGGTTCATCGAAAAATGCATGGACAGGCACAGAAAGCTGATGCCGGGCGGGGTCCTGGGCCCATGAGCGGGAAAAGGGTGCTGGTGCTCTCCTTCTCGCCCCTTGACCGCGACCCCCGGGTGCACCGCGAGCTTTCGTTCCTGGCGGGGCGCTACCGGGCGACGGCCGCGGGCTTCTCTCCGCCCCGTTTGAACGGCGTGGACTTCGTTCCGCTCCGGAACGCGGGCCGCCCGGGAGCCGGGAAGATCCTGGCGGCGGCGCGGCTTTTGGGGCGCTCCTACGAGGCCTTCTACTGGTCCCATCCCATGATAAGGTCGGCCCTTTCGGCGCTTTCCGGGGCGGCCTTCGATCTTATGATCGCAAACGACGCCTGGGCGCTTCCCATAGGCTCGCGCCTGGCCGAAACCCGCGGCGCGCCGCTTTTTTTCGACGCCCACGAGTACAGCCCCCGGGAGCACGAGGAGAGCCTTTCGTTCCGCCTTTTCCACGCGGGCCTGTGGGATTACGTGTGCCGGGCCTACCTGCCGCGCGCCCGGGCCATGACCAGCGTGTGCAAAGGCCTTGCCGAGGAGTACGAAAAAAACTACGGGGCCGAATGCGGCGTAATAACCAACGCGCCCTTTTACGAGGACCTCGCCCCAAGGCCGCTCCAACCCGGCCGGGTGCGCATGGTCCACCACGGCTCGGCCGACCCGGCCCGGCGGCTCGAAAGCATGATCCGGCTCATGGGGCTTCTGGACGAGCGCTTTGGCCTGGACTTTTTCCTGGTGGGGCTTGAAAGCCCCTACGGCCGGCGGTTGCGGGACATGGCGGCGGGCGACCGGCGCATCCGCTTCCTGGCTCCCGTTCCCATGGAATCCATCGCAAGGGCCATAAACCCTTACGACGTGGGGCTCTACCTCCTCCACCCGGCCAACTTCAACGCGAAAATGGCGCTTCCCAACAAGGTCTTCGAGTTCATCCAGGCGCGCCTGGCGCTTGCCGTGTGGCCCGCTCCCGAAATGGCCCGGCTGGTCCGGGAGCACGGCTGCGGAGTGGTGTCGGAGGATTTTTCCCCAGGCTCCATGGCGCGAGCCCTCTCCCGCCTTTCGGAGGCGGACCTATCGTCCATGAAGTCGCGCTCCGCCGCGGCAGCGCCCCTTGTCGCCGGCGAACGCAACCGGGAACTGTTCCTTCAAATCGTCGAGAACCTCCTTAGCTGATGGACACGCCATGAAGGTCGCCTACTGTAACGTCATCGAGGACCCAACTAGGCTATCCGGCGTATTCCGCAAGGTGACGGACCAGCTCGCCGCGGCCCGCGCCGAGAATCTCCCCATGGACTTCCACGTCTTCTCCTACCGCGATACCGAAGACGTGCCCGAGAACCTGCTTTTTCACGTCCTCGAGGTGCCCAAGGGAAAAATCTCCAAGCTGGCGGTCCAGGCCGGGGCCATAGTGGACGCCCTTTCGGGCTACGACGTGGTGATCCTGCGCTCCCTGGCCCGCACGCCCCTCTACTGGCTGGCCTTCCGCAAGCACCCCTTCCGCCTCGTAACCGAACACCACAGCAAGGTCTTCGACGAGCTTCTGAGCGCCAGGCGCCGCGCGGCCTGGGCCGCCCAGCGCGCAAGCTCGCGCCTTTGCATGAACCTTTCCGACGCCATCGTCTGCATGACCCACGAAATACGCCAGGACGAACAGAAACGGGGCTTCGCCCAAAAACGCCCCGCCTTCGTCATCCCCAACGGCATCACCGTGGACGCCGTGACCAAGACCGGCTTCGTGCCCTTCGACGGCAAGGTACTCCACATCGCCTTCCTGGCCAGCACCCTCCAGCCCTGGCACGGCCTGGACCGCCTCGCCGCGGGGCTTTCCCGCTACGAGGGCGGCGTCCGCGTGAACCTCCACGTTATAGGCGACATCCCCCCGGAAAGCGTCTCCCTCGTAAACCCCCGCGTGGGCCTCAAGTTCCACGGGGTCCTCTCCGGCCGCGCCCTCGACAAGGTCATGGCCCGCATGACCCTGGGCGTCAGCACGCTGGCCCTCTACCGCAAGAACATGCGGGAGGCCTGCTCCCTGAAAACCCGCGAGTACATGGCCCGCGGCATCCCCTTCATCTACGCATACGACGACCCGGACCTAGCCCCCGACCTCCCCTTCTGCCGCAAGCTCGAAAACGCCGAGGCCCCAGTCCTCGTCGATCCCCTTGTCTCCTTCGCCGCCGAAACCGCAGAAAAGGCCGCCCGCACAGACGTCTCCACCCTCATGCGCGACTACGCCACCGCCCGCATGGACTGGAAACCCAAGATGCGCCGCTACATGGACGCCGCCGCC
>JAKAGN010000175.1 GCA_021815525.1 Deltaproteobacteria bacterium | reverse complement strand
GGCAGCCCGCACCTTCGCAGTTCTCTCCAAAGGTCTCGAAGCAGGGCTCGCAGGAAAGCCCGCCGGGCCGCAAGACCGCCACGCGCGGGCCCAGGGGCCGCCAGCGCGCGGGGTCCGATGGCCCGAAAAGCGCCACCGCGGGAAGCCCCATGAAGGCCGCAAGATGCGTCACGCCCGAGTCGTTCCCGACAAGGGCCGCCGAATCCTCCAGTAAATCCATGAGCTGATCCGCCGAGCCTGAAAGGGCGATATCCTCCGGCGGAACCCCCAGGGCCGCAAGGCGCTCCGCAAGGTCCTCCTCGGCAGGGCCCGCCAGGAAACGCGCGGGGATTCCACGCTTCCGCAGGCGCTTGAAAACCTCGACAAAGCCAGGAAGAAACCAGCGCTTCCTTAGGCTCCCGGCACCGGGATGCAGGAGCACCGGCCTGGCCGCGCGCGCCTCCTCCTCCACCTTATTGCGCGCCAGGGCCGGAAAATCCGATAGCTTGCCGGGGGCCGGGGGGAGAAGCCCGGCTGTAGCGAGGCCGTTCCACAGGTGGCGCGCCACGTGAACGGCCGCACCTGATTCCGGCCGGGGCGCGATCCTGGCCACCTTAGCGCCCGAGGCGGCGCAGGCGGATTCCAGGAGCCGGGAGAAGGAAAAAAGGATGATCCCGTCGTAGTCTCGCAGGAATTCGAGGCTGGATGGCGTGGGGGGATCGGCAAAGAGGCCCGTCACGATGGATTTTTCGGTGGAGATGACGCGCGCGGCGATTCCAAGTCGTAAGGGAGCCGCGGCCCATTCGGGACGGCAAACGAGGTCCGGGGCGCGGCCCGTCCGCTCCGCGAGCGCAAGGAGCGCCGGAAAGGAGAGCGTAAGGTCCCCAAGAGCCCCCTGGGAAATAACGAGAGTCCTTGTCACGCCGTCCCCAATGCTTCCTCAAAGGCTTGACAGGAGCGACTCCAGCACCTCCCCGGCGCGGCCTTTGAGCCACAGGTCGCTGTAGGAGGCGGTCAGCGGCGTGGGCTCGGTGTTGATCTCGATGATCCGGGCCCCGGCGTACTTGGCGATGCGGGGCATGGATGCCGCGGGCTGGACCTCGGCGGAGGTGCCGATAACCAGCATCACGTCGCAGTTGGAGGAAAGCTCCTGGCTGCGCGTAAGGGCCTCCAGCGGGATGGCCTCGCCGAAAAACACGCAGTCGGGCCGCAGTATTCCGCCGCATTCGCAGCGGGGTGGCAGGCTTTTGAGGCTCACCAGGTGGGTGGGGACGATCTTGCCGCATTTCATGCAGCGCTGCCTTGCGAAGCTGCCGTGGAACTCGATGACGTCCCGGTTTCCGGCCGCCTGATGCAGGCCGTCTATGTTCTGGGTGATGACGGCGGCAAGGTCGCCCATCTTCTCCAGGCGCGCCAGCGCCAGGTGCGCGGAGTTGGGGAGCGCCCGGTCCACGATGTCCTTCATCTCGCGGACCAGTATGTCCCAGACGCGCGCCGGGTTCCGCAGAAACGCGTCTATGTGGGCGAACTCCATGGGATCGAGCCGCTCCCACAGGCCGCCCTTGCCCCGGAAGGGCGGAATGCCGCTTTCCACGGATACCCCCGCCCCGGTAAGGGCCACCACCAGGTGAGCCTCACGTATGAGCCGCGAAGCCTGTAAGATGTCTTCCCGCATGGGCTTTACCAGTCAGTTGAAAAAGGCTGGATATGAAGCCTGGCTAAAAACGATGAAGTGCAAGGAACGCGAAAAGCCAATGAGCAAGCGTACTCTCCGTACGTGGCGGAATTGGCTTTGAAGCGTGACACAGCAATTCGCGTTTTTAGACAGGCGGTTACCGCTTATAGCCGATTCGCTGTAGTAGATCCTTGCGCCGGGCCTGGTCGCTTTCGGTCTCCACGCCCTTGGGGGACGAGCCGTCCACCACGCCCAGAATCCCCGCGCCCTCTCCGCTGCGGGCCACGATCACCTCCACGGGGTTCGCGGTGGCGCAGAAGATGGAGCACACCTCCTGGCAGGCCTTCACGGCGTTCAACACGTTGATGGGATAGGCCTTTTTCATCACCACGTAAAAGGTGTGGCCCGCGGCCACGGCCCCTGCGTAGCGCACGGCCGTCGACACAAGCTCGTCGGAGTTGCCGTCGGTGCGGATGAGACAGTCGCCGGAGGCCTCGCAGAAGGCGATCCCGAACTCGATGCCGGGGACAGCCGAGACCAGGATCTCGTAGAGGTCCTCCACGGTCTTTATGAAGTGGGTCTGGCCCACGATGATGTTGGCGCCCTCGGGGATCTCGAGCGGCACAGAGACGAGTTCCATGGTGCCTCCCATAAGAAAATTCAATCCATCCCGTTTATAAAAGCCCGGAAAAGAGCCTGATCAAAAACGATGAAATGCAAGGCGCGCGAGCGAGCGGCGAAGGGAGCGTAAATCCCACCCCAAGAAATCTGCGATTTCTTGGGGACCCCGGTGTTCATACGTGACCGAGCCGTGAGGCGAAGCGCAACGCTGAAGTATCGCGTTTTTGGACAGGCTCTCAAAGTTCGAAGGTCTGGTCCCTCGCCACCGCGAAGCAGTCCATGTCGCTTCCGCGCTCCCTTATGAGGGCCTTGGCGCGGTCCACGATGCGGTCCACGTCGAGGTCGGAGCGGTCCTGGTTTAAGTGAAAGAGCCCCAGGCTGCCGACGCCCGCGGCCAAGGCCAGGTCCACGGCCCGGGTGTAGGTGCTGTGGCCCCAGCCCCGGGTGTAGGCCTCGTACTCCTCGGGGGTGAACTCCGCGTCGTGGATCAAAAAATCGCTTCCCTTGACGAAGTCCACGAACTCGTCAAAGCCCGGTCCGCCCGGATGGTGGAAATCAAGCTCGTTATCGGTGAGGAACACGAAGCTCTTGCCGTTTTCGGTGAACTTGTAGCCGCTGCCGCGGTTGGGGTGGTTGAGCGCCACGGGATGAACGGTGATGGAGTCGATGGAAAACGCCGTGGGGCACGTGGCCTCGTACTCGATCCGGGCCCTAATGTCCGAGGGGCGGATGGGAAAATTGGGCGGGGCCATGACCCGGGAAATCAAGCTCTCCACGTACTGGCGCGCGAAGGGGCAGCCCTGCATCCTAACGTGCACGTCCTTGTTGAAAAGGGGCTTGAAGAAGGGGAAGCCCATCAGGTGGTCCCAGTGGGCGTGGGTGAAGACGAAGTCCATCTCGGTCCGGGCCTCGGTTAGAAGGGCGTTTCCGAGACGCCTTATGCCCGTGCCCGCGTCCACGATGATCAGGGCGTCGTTTCGGGAGCGGATTTCAAGGCACGTGGTGTCGCCGCCGTATTTCAGGAATTCGGGTCCCGAAACCGCCAGCGAGCCCCTGGAACCCCAGCACCTGATCAGCATCACGACCTCCAGAATCCCCTGGGAAACAATCCGCCAGCGGTGTCAGCGGCGCTTGGCCAGAAAGGTGAACCAGGTCCCGTCCCGGTCCCAAGTGTTTTCAATGCGAAAAGGCAGCGATTTCAGCATGTCGCGTATCTCGCCCACCTGTGAGCGCAAAAGGCCGGAGAGGATGAGGGCCTTCTTGCGGATGATGCCCGGACGCGCCAGGATGTCCTTCATCACGGCCGCGTGGATGTTGGCCGCCAGAAGGTCAGCGCCGCGGTCCACCCAGCTCTCGGCCCTGCCATGGACGACGCTCACGACGTCCGCGAGGCCGTTTAGGGCCACGTTCCGGGCTGCGGTCCGGGCCGCCAGGGGGTTTAGGTCCACGGCCGTGACCTTTTCCGCCCCAAGGCGCGCCGCGGCCAGGGCCAGGATGCCGGTTCCGGTGCCCAGGTCCAGCACCCGGGCCGGGGGCTCCTCAAGGAAGACCGCCTCCAGGGCCTCGATGCAGTGGGCCGTGGTGGGGTGCGTGCCGGTGCCGAAAACCATTCCGGGGTCCAGCACCACCCTAAGCGAGCCTTCCGGCGGCTCCTCCTTCGCCCAGGGGGCGGTGAAGGCGAAGCGGCCGATGGAAAGAATTTCCGGGAACTGGGCCTGCCACTCGCTCCACGCCATCTTGTAGGAATCGACCAGCGCAAGCTGCGGCTGGGAACCGACAAGCGCCGCCACCTCGCCATCCGAGCCCCGTGAGAAGAAGAGGAAGCTCGATCCCTCCTCCTCCCAGTCCCCCAGGTAGGCCGGGCCCAAGGCCGCGTCCGTGCCGGGGTCCAGGCGGCCTTCGATGTAGTAGATGAAAAGGTCCCCGTAGGGGCAGCCGCTCACGCCGGCACGATCCCGTCGAAGATGGCGAAGGCCGCCTTCACGGCCGGGCTCTCCTCGGGAAGCGTCAGGGTGGGCCGGCCCGCGAAATCGTAATCGTAGATCAAGGGGTCCTCCGGCACGGTGCCGATAAGCGTGAGGCCCTCCTCGCGGATCACCGAAAGGGCCGCCTCGGAAAGCGGACCCTTCACCTGGTTCACGACAAGATACGTTTTGGCCGCGCCTATGTTCAATTCCTTGGCAAGTCTTCCTATGCGCCCCGCGGCCTGTATGGCCCGGCGCGAGGGATCGGAGACGATCAGAAGCACGTCCACGTTTTTCGTGGTGAGCCGGCTTATGTGCTCCATGCCCGCCTCGTTGTCCATGACGAGGAAGCTGTAATTTTCCGTGAGCTTCTCCAAAAAGCGGGACAGGAGCGAGTTGGCCGCGCAGTAGCAGCCGCTTCCCTCGGGCTGGCCCATGACCACCAGGTCGTAGCCGTCGGCCTCCGCTATGGCCTCCTCCATCTTCATCTCGATGAAGACGTCCTTGGTCATGCCGCTTGGAACCTGCCCCTTTTTCATCTCCTCCCGGGCCCTCCCCAGGGTGGTGGAGATGGTGAGCCCCAGGACCTCGTTAAGATTCGAGTTGGGGTCGGCGTCAACGGCCAGAACCGGCTTCTTGCCCTTCCCCACCAGGTAACGCACTAGCATTCCGCACAGGGTTGTCTTGCCAACGCCGCCTTTTCCGGCGAGCGCGATGGAAAACTGGTTCACGCAGGCATCCTTTTCGATCCGGTAAACGAAGGGGGCCGAACGCCCCGAATATCCCCATAAAATTATGGCAGGATGGGCCTTGCGTCAACCTTTTTCGTGGCGGGATGGGGTTGCGCCGGTTGACAAGGCCCGCCCGTGCTTTTAAAGTCCGGCTAGCGATTCCTCGCAAGGAGACGATGAATGACCCAGCTTCTGGCTGCAAGAGAGGGAAAAATCACCGAGGCCATGACCCAAGCGGCCTCCCACGAAAAAACGAGCCCCGAGACCGTCCGCGACAAGGTGGCGGCGGGGCTTGCCGTGATTCCAAAAAACGTCCACCGGAGCTTTTCGGCCCGCGTGATAGGCGAGGGCTTCAAAACCAAGGTCAACGCCAACATCGGCACCAGCATGAGCCGCCACCTGGCGGACCTCGAGATGGAAAAGCTTGACGCCGCGGTCTCGGCCGGGGCCGACGCCGTCATGGACCTCTCGACAGGAGGCGACCTCCACGCAATTTTGGCCGCCATACTGGAAAAATCGCCCGTAATGGTGGGCACCGTGCCTATTTACGGCGTGGCCAGCAAGCTTGCGCGGGAAAAAAAGGCCATCGCCGACATGACGGGAGACGACCTCTTCTCCGAGATCGAGGCCCAGGCCAAGCTGGGCGTGGATTTCGTCACAGTGCACTGCGGGGTGGTGAGGGCAACCGTGGACAGCCTCATGACCTGCGAGCGGGTGATGGGGATCGTCTCCAGGGGCGGAAGCCTCATGGCGGAGTGGATGGCGGTGACGGGCCGCGAAAACCCCCTCTACGAGGACTACGACAGGCTTCTTTCCATCGCCCGCGCCCACGATGTGACCCTCTCCCTGGGCGACGGCCTGCGGCCCGGGGCCATAGCCGACGCCGAGGACAGGGCCCAGCACGCGGAGCTGAACGTCCTGGGATCGCTTGCGGCCCGCGCCCGCGACGCCGGGGTGCAGGTCATGATCGAGGGCCCCGGCCACGTGCCCCTTTCCTACATAGCAAGCGACGTAAGGCTCCAGAAGCGACTCTGCGGCGGGGCCCCTTACTATGTCTTAGGGCCGCTTCCCACCGACGTCGCGCCCGGCTACGACCACGTGGTGGGGGCCATAGGCGGGGCCATCGCCGCCGCCGCCGGGGTGGACTTTCTTTGCTACGTGA
>JAKAGN010000174.1 GCA_021815525.1 Deltaproteobacteria bacterium | reverse complement strand
CAAGTTCCCCTCCGTGGCCCGGGACTTGACCCTGGTGCTTTCCCGGAGCGTCCCGGCGGCCATCGTCTGCGACAAGGCGCGGGAGCTTGCAACCGAATGGCTGGAATCGGTGGACGTATTTGACGTGTACGAGAAAAAACCCAACACCGACGGCAAAAAGAGCCTCTCGCTCCGCCTGGTTTACCGGGCCTCCGACCGCACCTTGACCGACGCGGCCGTGAACCTGGCCCAGGAAAAGATAACCTCGGAGCTTCTCTTCGCCTTCGACGCAACGCTGTCGGGAACGTGAGGGGGAAAGATAGGAAAGGATTTGCGGGGGGAAGGGGTGGGGAAACCTGGTCAGCCTGGCGAAAAACGATGAGCTACAAGGCGCGCGAGTTGAGCGCGAAGGGAGCGTACGGATAGTACGTGACCGAGTGTGAGACAAGGCGCAACGCAGTAGATCGCGTTTTTCGCCAGGCTGATTTGAATAAAAGGTCTCCCCTCCCCTGCCCCTCCCTTTCCAAAACACTTTAAGTTCTTAAGTTTCGGGTGCTTATAAGCGAAGCGTTCAAAAATTGAACACCGGCCGCAAACGATCTCAAAATGACGAAAATTGCTGATTGATAAAAAATAAACAATTTCGATAAATTATAAGTATGGCGTTCAATTTTTGAACGCTTGCCGGCAGGCTGTCAATGGCGTCACCCGGGGGGAGGCAGGCCATGAAAGACCATGAACGGGAAAACAGCCCGGCGGAAAAGCGCTTCCACAAGATCCGGGAGGTGGCGGCCCTGGCGGGGGTGGCGCCGTCGGTCCTCAGATTCTGGGAGGGCGAGTTCCCGGAGGTCAGGCCCAAGCGCACCCTTTCCGGACAACGTGTCTACAGGACAGAGGACGTGGCGGTGATATTGCGGATAAAGGACCTTCTCTACGAGCGCGGCTACACCATCCCCGGCGCCCGCAAGCTCCTCAAGGAGGAGGCCCGGCGGCCCGCCGGAGTCATGGCGCGGCCCGGAATCCCCTCCGAGATACTTTCCCGCAGCCCCATCGAAATTCCGTCCGCCCCGCCCCTTGCGGCCGAAACCCCGCCTGAAAGCATGGCCGAAACAAGGCCCCAGCCTCCCGGCGAAGGCAAGGCGGGGGCCGGGCCCTCATCCGGCGAAAGCGTCTCCCCGGAGCGGGCCGAACTCATCGCCGCCCTTTCCGAAATCCGCCGGATGCTGGCCTGACCATGCTAGCGGAACTTTCCATCCGTAACTTCGCAATCATCGACGACGTCACCCTGGAGTTTCCCGACGGCTTTTCCGTCATCACCGGCGAGACCGGGGCCGGCAAGAGCATCCTGGTTAACGCCCTAAGCCTCCTCCTGGGCGGCCGCGCCACATCCAGGATGGTGCGGGCGGGCTTTGATTCCGCCGAGCTTTCCGCCCTCTTTTTCGTGAACCCCGAAACCGAGCTTTTCGCAAGGCTTGAAGAAGATGGCTACGAGCCCGCCCTTGGCCTGGCCGTGCGCCGCATCGTGGCCGCCAACGACCGGCACCGGGCCAGCGTGAACGGCCGCCCCGTCACCGCCTCGGCGCTCGCGGACATAGCCGGCTCCCTTGCCGGGCTCTCGGGCCAGCACGCCCACCAGGGCTTATTAAAGCCCGAAAACCACCTCCTATATCTAGACCGCGTGGCGGGGCTTTGGGAGGCGCGCGAAAAGTGCGCCGCCCTCTACCGCGAGGCCGCCGCCGCGGCCCGCCTGATTTCGGAGACGGCGGCCATGAAGGAGCGCGCCGCCGCCGAACGCGAGCTTGCCGCGTTTCAGCTGGATGAAATCGAAAAGGCCGCGCTATGCGAGGGCGAGGACGAGGAGCTTGCGGCAAGGCGAAACCGCATGAAAAACGCCCGGTTCCTTCACGAGGCCGTGACCGCCGCCGAGGCCCTCCTCATGAGCGGGGAGGCGAGCGCGGCCGAACGCCTGGCCGAGGCAGGAAAGCTCCTCTCCGCAGCGGCCGGGAAGGACGCGGAGCTTTCGCCCCAGGCCGAGGGCGTCAACGAGGCCCTTTTCAAGGTTGAGGACGCGGCCCGCGACCTTGCGCGCTACGCCGATAACATCCTCTTCGACGACGAGCGGCTGGAGGAAGTCGAGACACGCCTCTACAGGATAAGCCAGCTCAAGAAAAAGTACGGCGCAACCATCGCCGAGATCCAGGCCCGCGCCTCCGAGCTTGCCGAAAGGCTCACTCGCCTTGACACCCTCTCGGAAGACGAGGAAGCGGCGAGGATAGAGTTCTCGCGCCTCGAAAAGGCCCTCTCGGAGGCCTCCCGGGAGCTTTCGGAAGCCCGCGCCGCCGCGGCCGGGGACTTTTCCCAACGCGTGGCCGGGGGGCTCGCGGCTCTCGGCATGGAGAAGGCGCGCTTCGCGGTTGAGCTCACTCCCCTGCCCGATTCCGGCGGCGCTCCACTTTCCGGCATCGAATCCACGGGCCGCGAGCGGGCCGCCTTCCTCTTGGCCCCCAACCCCGGCGAGCCACTGGCGCCCTTGAAGGACATCGCCTCCGGCGGCGAGCTGTCCCGGGTGGTCCTGGCCCTAAAGGCCATACTGGCCGACGCCGACGCCGTGGAGACCGTGGTATTCGACGAGGTGGACGCGGGCATAGGCGGGGCCGTGGCCGACGCCGTGGGCGCGAAGCTAAGAGGCCTCGCGGCCTCCCGCCAGGTCATAGTCATAACCCACCTTCCCCAGATCGCGCGCCTGGCCTCCCGCCACTTCCTGATCGCCAAGGCGGAGGAAGGCGGCCGCACCGTCTCGCGGGTTACGGCCCTTTCCGGCGACGATCGCGTGAGCGAGATCGCCCGGATGCTGGCCGGCGGCAACATCACCGAGACATCCCTCCGCCACGCCCGGGAGCTTCTGGAAGGCTGACGGAAAACGCGAACTGCTGCGTTGCGCTTCACCTCGCGGCTCGGTCACGTGCGACCAGCACGCTCCCTGCGCCGCTCGGAAGCTTAGCCTTGCATTTCATCGTTTTCCGTCAGCCTTCACGCCGGTTGGAGCCCGGCAAGGCGAGACGCAAATTTACAGGCTTCGCATTCGGACGGTCAACTCTTGTTGCGCGGAAGAGGGGCGGAAGGAAAGACCACCGCAAGCTCCGGATAGATCCTTTGTAATCCAATTGTAATCCAAACGGTCAACGGGCTATTAACGGGGCAATATCCCGCATGAAGCGGCGGGCGAGAAGGGCGTTGCCGCGGGCGTTGGTGTGGAGGTTGTCCACGTAGACGCTGTCCTTCTCCTTGTCGAAAATGCCCGTCAAGGATATGAAGCGGACCCTGGGCCAGGGCGCGAACTTTTCCCCCAGGCGCGCGTACTCCCCTTCGAGGGCGGCGTAGGCCGGGTTGAACATCCGGGCGAAGTCCGCGGGGCTTAAGTCGAAGGATTTTTCCCGGAACCGCACGAACCACTCCACGATCCCGGCCCTCTCCTCGCCGGTCAGGACCTTCCGCCCCGAGAGCGGGTGGGGCTGAAGGTAGAATAAGGCGGGAATCCCGTTCACCGCGCAGTAAGCGGCGCAGGCTGTGAGGTTGTTTCCGGTCACGTTTTCAAGGTAGGGGTGAGCGGCCAGCACGCTCCCGCTCAGCCTGTAGTAAGGATAACGGCCGTAAAGGACCGAGAGGTCCGGCGGAAAAAGCGCGCGCGAGGCCCGCGCCACCACGACGCTCCACCAGGTGAAAACCCTCGTCCTGGGCCAGGCCTTCTGGGGAAAGCCGTTCATGGCGGCGAAGGTGGTGTAGGAGTAATCGAACCAGTTCATGACCGGGTGCGGGACATGGCTTCTCCTGTGCTCGAAAACGGCGTTCCAGACGTCGTTGTAGCCGTCCAGGAAAACCACGGCGTCGGGCGAAAGGTAGATCACCTGGTCCATGAAGGTGGCAAGCTCCATGGCGGAATAGCCGCCCGCAAGCCCGAAGTTCAAAACCTGGAAGCGGCGGCCGGCTCTGCCGTAGGCGAGGTTCAAGTCGTCCTCCAGTATGGCCGCAATGGTCTCGCCGTTATCCCGAACCCCGTAGCCCGCCATGCTGGATCCGCCCAGGAGCACCACACGCACAAGCCCTGGCGGCTTTTCGGGGTACGAATTGAGGAATTCGTCGCCGCCGCCGTTTTCGATGAAGCCGTTCTCGTTCACCGAAAGCCCGAAGTAACGGGAGCCCGGCTTGTGGCGGATCTGGGTCAGGGGGTCGTAAAGGGAAAAATAGACCCGAAAGCCCCAGGCCCAGGCCAGCTCGGCCCGGCGCATGTCGAGGGCCTTCTGGAGGCTCATGCCGGCGCGGAGGTCCAGGACCGTGAGTACGGCGAAGCACGTCCCCTCAACCAGCACCACCGCGGCCGCGAAAAGGATCGCGGCGAATAGAAGGCGTCTTTTAAAGGACCGGTTCATGGGGCAGGATTGCTCGGAGCCGTTAAGTGAAATGAATTCCGTTTGGTTTTACCCCCAAAGCCCGGCCGGAGCAAGGCCTTTGGATGGATAGCGGTACGGGACGGAGCGCCCAGGGAATGAAAATCCATGAATGCATCATAGCCGGGGGCGGCCCGGCCGGGCTTGCGCTCGCGCTCCTTCTGAAGCGCGCCGGCATGGAGGCCCTCGTATTGGAGCGCCGCCCGCGCCCGGTGAAAAAGGCCTGCGGCGGCGGTCTCACGCCGCGCGCCTTGAAGCTCCTCCCGGAGCTGGCCCTGCCCCTGGACATCGGCCAAGCCTTCCACACGCTGGAAGGAAACGCCCCGCCCCGGCACGTGAACCGCTTCACCGCCAGGCTCCCGGTCATGGCGGTCAACCGCCGGGCGATCTTCCAGAAAAGCCTGGAGGAAGCGGCTGAACGCGCCGGAATCCAAGTGCTTTCCGCCGCCTTGACGGGCGCGGCCCACGACGGTCGAGTGTTTTCGATAAGCACCGATCGGGGGGACTTCTCCGCCCGCCGCCTCGTGGGGGCCGACGGGGCCGAAAGCCGGGTGCGGCGCATCTTCGGCGGCATGGTCCCCTTCCGCGCCAAGGCCATCATGGTGGACGAGATGGCCGGACGCCTTGGCCCGGACCGGGTGATCTTCGACGGCGGCGCGGCCCCCCTGGGCTACGGCTGGATATTTCCCTACGGCGACGGCCACGCCAACTGCGGGGTTTACACGGTGGGAGGGCTTCCGCCGGGGGGCCTTCGGCCGTATCTCGCCCGCTACCTCAAAGATCGCCTGGGCGCCGAAATCGCAGGCCTTCGCGTCACGGGCGGCGCCATCCCCTTCGGCGGCTACTCGCTCGCCTCGGCCGCGCCGGTGCTGCTTCTCGGGGACGCTGGCGGCTTCGCGGACCCCATGACGGGAGAGGGCGTCTACCACGCCCTGTACACGGCCCGCGCCGCCGCCGGGGCCATTCTTTCCGGGCCGCCCGAATCCTCCCGCGCGCGCTACGAAAAAAAGCTCCGCATCTTCTCCGCCAACGCCCGCTTTCTGGCCTGGCTCGCGCCACGGGCCTACCGATACCCCAAGCGGGGCGGCCAGCTCCTATCGCTTAAGCTCCTCCACGGCCCCATCACGGAGGGTCTGATCCGGGGCCGCAACACGGCCTCCATAGCGGCCCTCTACCCCTACTATCTGGCCCTTTCCCTCTTCCGGCCTAGCTTAATCGAGGCGAAACACCTGCGCTGCCGGTAACCCGAAAGCCGCAAATCTTTTTTCATAAATCCGCGCCGATTGCCCAAGCACCGGGGCCGGGCTTCTTGGCGCCAACCTACTGTCTTTCCCTTTCCCAGAGCGCTCCTGTTGAATGCTTATCGTATAACTATTTAAGATAATAAAAGATAGGATCGTTCAATTTTTGAACGTTCAAATTTTGAACGCTTCGGGCAGGTTTATTTCAAGTCGCCTCTGTAGCGTTCATTTTTTGAACGTTCAAAAAATGAACGCTGTCAACTTTTTGAAATTCAAGACAAAAAAATATAGGAACTATGCGCGATCCGCGCCCGTGTATGGGGCGGCCGCCGGGCTTGCGACAAATTCTCCTTCCACCCCTCTTCCGCGCCACGTGCGTTGACCGGTGAAATACGCAGTCCTCATAAAACCTGCGGAGCGTGTGAAGCACGCGGAGCGAATATCGGGGGTCCGGGGGCGGTTCGCGCCCCCGGGCGTTTTGGAAAGGGGATAGGGAGGGGGGTGCGGGGGGAGGGGAAGGGTAA
>JAKAGN010000173.1 GCA_021815525.1 Deltaproteobacteria bacterium | reverse complement strand
GATCCTCTTCCATTACCTGGAGAGCATGGGGCTCGACATCACCTGGAGCACCTACGCCAGCGAGGGCGGCAACTTCGGCTTCTTCACCTCGCATGAAATGATGAAGCGCTTGAACGCCAAGATGTATGCCGAATCGAAGCGCCTTGGGGTCAAGTGGATCCTGGGCGGCGAGTGCGGCCACATGTGGCGGGTGATCCACCAGTACATGGACACCATGAACGGCCCCGCGGACCACATGGAGACCCCGAAAAACCCCATCACCGGCACGGTGTTCCAGAACGCAGCCTCCACCAAGATGGTCCACATAACCGAGTTCACGGCGGACCTTCTGCGGCACGGCAAGTTGAACGTGGACAAGAGCAGGAACGACCACCAGATACTCACCTTCCACGACTCCTGCAACCCGGCCCGCGGCATGGGCCTTTTCGAGGAGCCCCGCGAGGTGATCCGCGGCGTGTGCAACAACTTCTTCGAGATGCCCGAGCGCACCATCCGCGAGCAGACCTTCTGCTGCGGCTCCGGCTCCGGCTTGAACGCCGGCGAGGACATGGAGCTAAGGCTTAGGGGCGGCCTCCCGCGCGCCAACGCCTTCCGTTACGTCCACGAGACCAAGGGCGTCAACACGCTCGCCACCATCTGCGCCATCGACCGCGCGGCGCTTCCCACGGCGCTCGACTACTGGGTGCCGGGCATGAGGGTCACGGGGGTCCACGAGCTTGTGGCCAACGCCCTCATCCTTCCCGGCGAGGGGGAGCGCACCACCGACCTTCGTGGCGAACCCCTGGCGGGCATGGAGGAGGATGAATGATGAAGCTCTACAACGGTAAAATTATCCTTCTGGGCCTGGCCGTGTTCGTGGGCATCGTCACCTTCCCCTTCTGGTTCAACATGGGAAAGGCGGCGCCTGCGCCCGTCCTCAAGCTGGACACCCCCGTGATCGCCAAGATGCCCGTGAAGCAGTGCGTCCGCCCCACGGCCTTCATGAAGGCCGGGCACATGCAGCTTCTGAACCAGTGGCGCGACACGGTGGTCCGCGACAACAACCGGGTGGCCCCGGACCAGGCCGGCGTCATGAGGGAGATGAGCCTTTCCAACACCTGCATGGAATGCCATTCCAACAAGACGGAGTTTTGCGACAAGTGCCACAACTACGTCTCGGTCGCTCCCTACTGCTGGAACTGCCATATCCAACCCAAGGAGAACTCCTAGAGCCATGGACAAGACAAGAAGGAATTTCCTGAAAGTTGTGGGTCTGGCGGCGGCGGCGGGGCTTGTTCTGAAGCCCGCGGGCAAGGGTTTCGCCATGGACCTGGTCCGGCGCGTTCCCGAGGGGGCCGCGCCCACGGACAAGGCCTTGAAGGCGGGCCGCTGGGCGATGGTGGTGGACACCAAGAAGTTCACCGACGCAAGCCGAGAGGCCGTCATGGAGGCCTGCCGCAAGGCCCACAACATCCCGGTCATGAGGGATCCCCGCCACGCCTTGAAGTGGATCTGGGACGAGAACTACGAAAACGCCTTTCCCGAGCAGATGAATGAGCACATTCCCGAGTACCAGAAGAAGAACAAGGTGCTCGTCATGTGCAACAACTGCGCGAACCCGGCCTGCGTCCGCGTGTGCCCCACCAAGGCCACCTTCAAGAGGCCGGACGGCATCGTCATGATGGACTACCACCGCTGCATAGGCTGCCGCTTCTGCATGGCCGCCTGCCCCTACGGGAGCCGCAGCTTCAACTTCGAGGACCCCAGGAAGTCCTTGACGGAGATTGATCCTAGCTATCCCACCCGCACCAAGGGCGTGGTGGAAAAGTGCAACTTCTGCGCCGAGCGCCTGGCCCGGGGGATGCAACCCGCCTGCGTAGCGGCCTGCCGCAACAAGGAGCTCATCTTCGGGGACGCGACGGACCCGAAGTCCGAGGTGAGCCGCATCCTTGACGAGCGGTTCAACATAAGGCGCCGTCCGGAGCTGGGCACCCAGCCCCAGGTGTACTACCTTACCTAACGCGAGGTCATCATGCTGGATAAAGCCATAAGCGGAAGCAGGACTTACTACATGTGGCTCGCGGGCCTTTTGGGCGTCATCGGCGTCGGCTTCGGGTGCTACCTGTATCAGCTCACAAACGGCTTGGGCGTAACCGGCCTTTCCCGCGACGTAAGCTGGGGATTTTACATCGCCCAGCTCACCTACCTCGTGGGCGTCGCCGCCTCCGGCGTCATGCTGGTTCTCCCATACTACCTCCACAACCACAAGGTGTTCGGGAAGATCACAATCCTGGGCGAGTTCATGGCGGTGGCCGCCATCATGATGTGCGGCCTCTTCGTCCTGGTGGATCTCGGCCAGCCCATGCGGGCCTTGAACATCATCCTCTACCCCACGCCCAACTCCATCCTTTTTTGGGACATGCTGGTCCTGAACGGATACCTGCTCTTAAACCTCGTCATCGGCTGGAGCGTCCTCCAGGCCGAGACCAAGGGCGACACCGTCGAAAAGTGGGTGAAGGTTCTGATCTACATCTCCATCCCCTTCGCCATCTCCATCCACACGGTCACGGCCTTTCTGTACGCGGGCCTTCCCGGCCGGCATTTCTGGCTCACCGCCATAATGGCCGCCCGCTTTCTCTCCTCGGCCTTCTGCGCCGGGCCCGCGATCCTCCTTCTCATCATTCTTTTCCTCCGCAAGGCGGTTAAGTTCGAGGTGAAGGACGAGGCCGTCAGAAGCCTTGCCGTCATCATCACCTACGCCATGATCATAAACATCTTCTTCCTGGGGCTCGAGTTCTTCACGGCCTTCTACAGCCAGATCCCCGGCCACATGCACTCCTTCATCTATCTCTACAAGGGTCTCGACGGCCACGGGAAGCTGGTGCCCTGGATGTGGGCGTCCTCGATACTGGCGGTCTTCTGCCTGGCGCTCCTCATCCCGCCCAGGTTCCGCAGGAACGAGAAGCTCCTTCCGGTGGCCCTGGTGTCGCTGGTGGCGGCCACCTGGATAGACAAGGGCCTGGGACTCGTGGTGGCGGGCTTCATCCCCAACCCCCTGGACCACGTGACCGAGTACGCGCCCACCCTGCCGGAGCTGGCCATCTCCCTTGGCATCTACGCCATCGGCGCCCTGGTGGTGACCGTGCTTTACAAGATCGCGGTGGAGGTGAAGAAGGACGCCCTGGATCATCACTGATCCGGCCTTTCCGCGTTCCGCAAATGTATCGGGGCTCGGCTCCCTTTTTCGGGGTGCCGGGCCCCGCTCTTTTCTCGAAGGGACGAGACCGCCATGAAGAAAACGCGCTTTTTGACGGACATCCTGTTTCCCGCGCCGGTCCTTTCGGGCATCCTGGCGAGCCAGGCCCTGGCGGCGCTCTGGGTCTGCGCCAATAACCGGGCGCTCTTCGGGAAGCTTTCCCTGCTTGCGGCCGAGGGCTACCTCACCGTCCCGAACCCCATCACCGCGCCGCTTCTGAAGACCTTCGGCGCGGCCTTCTGGGGCGGGCTTTTCTTCACGTTGACCATGGGGGCCGGAATTTCGGTCTTCGCCTTTTTCCTGTCCTGGGCGCTTTTCCGCCTTTACCCGGGCGACAACGGCCGTCCGGCCGCTATAATCCTGGGAAGCGTGTTCGCCTTTATCGCCCTTTTCGTCAACACGGCTGGCCTTGCGGTGTATCCCACCCTCATCGTTCTCCTTGCGCCCGCGCCGGTCATCCTTCTTACGCGGCTGTGGGCAAGGCGGCTTCCGCCCGGCCCGCTTTCCTTCAAGTTCGCCGCCTGCTTCTTCGTTCCCCTTGTCATCCTGGGCTTTCTCTGGGGCAGGCACAAGGACGACAAGCTCTTCGACCACCTGCGGGACGACGTGCTCCTCTCCTCCGGGGCCGGCATCTGCGTGGTGGATTTCTACTACCGCTACACCCTTTACGCGGCGGAGATCATAAAGCCCCTGAAGGCCCGGCAGGAAAAGACGGTGCGCATAGAAGGAACGACTGATCCCTCCACCCTGGCCACCCTGCGGCTGGCGCTGGTCAACAAGGACTGGCTGCCGGTCAAGGGCAAGGGGCCGGTGGACCTGGAAATCGGCCTCCGGGACGGGAAGCTCTCCCTTGCACACGGCGGAAAGGTTTTTGCCGGGATGCCCGTGGGGGACTTCCTGCAGAACCCGCAAAAGCACCTGGAAGAGTTTTCCGACGCGCGGGACCGCATGGGCCCCACGCGGACGCTTTGCAAAGCGGGGCTTCTTTTGGGCTTTCCGCTCGTTCTCTACATTATAGGCTTCGGGCTCGTGCGGGCGCTTTTGGGCCTCGCGGCGCCGCCCATTGCGGCTGCGGGCTTGACGGGCGCCCTGGGCGTTGTCCTTGGGGTGGCGCTGCTGCTTCCCGTCAGTAACGCGGCCAAGGCGCGGAACCGGGACATCCGGTATCTCATGGCCTCGCGCTCCGTCTCGGAGCGGCTCACGGGGCTGCGGCTCGCCGTTGAGAAGAACATCCCGGTTTGCCGGCTTCCGGGCTTCGACGAGGCCCTCAAAAGCCCCGTGATGGTGGAGCGGCGCTGGGCGGCCGCGGCGCTTGCGGTGGGTGACTGCCCCAGTGCCACGTCCAGGCTCGTCGCCCTCACCAAGGATCCCCATCCCTACGTCCGCTGCCACGCGGTGCTGGCGCTTTCCCAACTGGGCTCCACCTACGTGACTTACGCGTTGATCGATCTTTTGAAGACCTCGGATCACTGGTACCTGGAGTGGTACGCCTACAACGCCGCAAGGAGCCTGGGATGGCATCAGAAGGAAGAGTGACGGGAACGGGCCTTTGGGTTTCCCTGGGGCTGGTGCTCCTGTTGCAGGCGGGCTTCGAGCTTTTGCCCATGCGCCTTCCGCCCGCTACGCGCATGTGGCTCTTGGGGGCTACCAGGCTGCTCCAGACGGGGGCGGTGTTCTGGGCGGTCCGGCGTTTCGGGGGGGGCGTTTCGAGCCTGGGCCTTTCCCGGGCCGGGCTCGTTTCCGGGCTTCTGCGGGGCGTAATCTGGTGCTTCGGTTTCGGAGCCGTGGCGGCGCTGGGGGGCCTCGTCCTCCATTTCGTACACATCGACCCCTTCTTCCCCTTCCGCCAGCCCCTTCCCGTAAGCGGGCCGGGCCACCTCCTGGCCTACGTCACGGTGGGCTCCCTCGTGGCGGGCCTTTCCGAGGAGGTCTTCTTTCGGGGCCTTGTCTTCGGCTACCTGCGGCGTTACGGATTTTTGGCGGCCCTGGTGGCTTCGACCCTGGCCTTCATCGCGCCCCATTATCTCGTCTCGCGCGGGGCCGCGCCCCTTTTCCAGGGCCTGGGGGGGCTTTTGTTCGCCATCGCCTACGAGCGGGAGAAAAACCTGGTGCCGCCCATGCTCCTGCACGCGGGCGGCAACTTCGTGCTTTTTGCCCTCACCATCTATTTTTCGGGCCAGTACTCCTGGCTCGCAAGGAGCCTTTTTTGATGATCCGCAAGGCCACCATCTCCGACGCGCGGCCGATCCACGCCCTTCTCCAGGACTTCGCCAAGGAAGGCGAGCTTCTGGGCCGTCCCCTTTCCGAGCTTTACGACCATATCCGGGATTTTTCGGTATGCGAGGACGAGAAGACCGGCGAGATCGCGGCCTGCTGCGGGCTTCACGTGTGCTGGGAGGATCTCGCGGAAATACGGTCGCTTGCGGTGCGCAGGGACCGGTGGAACCAGGGGATCGGCTCGCGCCTCATGCTCTTTTCCCTCTCCGAGGCCAAGGCGCTTGGCATCACGCGGCTTTTTGCGCTCACCTACCGGCCCTGGTTCTTCGAGAAGCACGGCTTCACGGTGAAGGACAAGAAGAACCTGCCGCAGAAGATATGGAGCGACTGCGTGAAGTGCGTCAAGTTTCCCGACTGCGACGAGATAGCCGTGATGCGCCTTTTGGAGCCATAGCAGGCCGGCATCCCACGAGAGCTTTTTCCCTTAAAATGAAACGGGGCCGCGGGCATGAAAACCCGCGGCCCCGTTGCGTTCGGGATATGGTATATGGCCTGCGGACGCGCCCCCAGGGCTTCGGCCCGGCAGCCCCTTGCCTTTTAAGTTGCAATCAAAGAAGTAAGAAACTTGGCAGTCTATAAGTATCAGCATTAAAGCAACATAGAAGCCGCGCTATGGAAAATTTTTCGCCTGTTGGGCATAATATTTTGAATTTAAAGTGTTTTTAAAGGGGAAAGGGGGGGGGGCGCGGGGGGAGGGGAGGGGGAGAACCTTTT
>JAKAGN010000172.1 GCA_021815525.1 Deltaproteobacteria bacterium | reverse complement strand
TGGCAGCCCAAGCCGCTGGGCCTGGCCTCCATCTTCAACTTCGTGATGTTAAAGCGGCCCGGCTTTTTCACCAAGGCCACCGAGTCTTACTGGCGGTCCGTCCGTGCACGCGTGGGGCGCTGAAGCGGCGGCGGGCGCGCTCCGGGATGGGCCAGAGGCGCCGCATTATCCGGTTGGAGCTTTTCTGCGCCGGAGGAAATCAGCAAAAAACTTTCGGGAAAGGAGGCTGTGGAGGGCGGCCGTTTTTTGCCGGGCGGCGCAACTTCCATTAACTATGCCGATCATTGGGCCTTACAGGCGGAAATGGACGTATCGCACGCTGGGACTGATTCTCCTTGCGGTCTTTCTTTTTTGGGCCTGGGGCCGCTTCGAGCCCGTGAAACAGGAGGGCCTCTCGGCGATGCTCGGCCGCAAGCCGTTCGCCATGCCTGATTTGCCTGCCGGGGTTTCCGCCTGGCTGGCCGAAAAGGGGCCCGATGGCAGGCCCCTTGCCGAAAGCGTCATGGACGGCTGGGGCTCCTCCCTCTTCCCGGCGGCCGACATCCCCAAAGGCGCTTTTCCCCCAGGTCCCGGCTGGAACGTCTTGGCGCGGATGCTTGAAAAGCTTGATCCGGCTGATCCCCAATATGAGAAAGCCCGCCTGATCGGGAACAGCTTCCTGCCCATCCCGTCTCCGGAGCGCCTCGACCAGTTCGAGGAGCCGTCTCCCCATTCCTGCGAGCAGCGCATCCTTTACGGCCTAATCCGCTATCACCAGGGCGTCGCCTGTCTCAAGTTGGCCGACGCCAACGGCATCCAGCCCCTGACCCGCGACGGCTTCATCGCCCAGGCGGTGCTGGTTCTGAGGCGCTCCCTGAAACATTTTCAAAGCTTGAACCGCAACGGCCTGGACTGCGGCGGCCTTCTCGGGGAGGGCGTCGCCTGGGACGGCATGGTACTGCCTCCCCGGTACGGGTCCTTTCCCATCCGCCACGTCTATGCGGCCCTGGGGGTCGCCTGCCTGCGGGCAAGGAGCTTCGGCCCCGGAGCCTACCCTAGACCCGACATGGACTACATGACCGAGCAGCGCAACACTTACGGAAACGATACCGCAAGGCTCTCGGCCTGCGCCGTTGGCTACATAGACCAGTGCCTCCAGGCTCCGGCGGAGGCCGGGAAAACCCCGCAGTACGCCAGCTTGTGGCGGCTTTCCATGGGCCTTTCCAACGTTGGCTTGGGCGCCCGCAACCTTGCGGAAGACGCCGTCGACCCGATCCTTCACTACACCGCCGGAATCCTTCTCATGGCCCTGGCCGACAGGACCTCCGATTCGGCCCGCAGGAATCAGGCCTGGGAGCGGGCCGGTTGGGAATTTTCCTGCGCGATGGGGCAATGCCCGGATGAAGGGGATCGGCAGGCCGAGGGCTCCAGTGACGGAGCGGCCGGGGACGCGGGAAGCGCGGATGGGGGAGATGCCAAGGGCGAGGCCGCGGGCGGCGGCCGTTACGCGGACGCCGCGGATGGCGGCGACCAAAGCGCGGACGCGGCAGGCGCGGGCGGCGCGGCGCCGGATGAGGCGGCCGCCGTCGAAACCTTGGCCCTGAAGGCGCTGGTCCTCACGGGCTTCCTGTCGAAGCATGGAGACAAGGCCTGGGAGAAGGCAAGGTCCAGTTTTTCCGCCGATTCCTTCCACGATCCACTCGACGGGCCCGACAAGGGATACGGGGGCCTTGTGGGGGACCTGGCGGTGGCGGCCCATCTTGCGAGGGGCGAGTTCGACAAGGCCTCGGCGATGGTGGACAGGCGCCGGAAAGAGCTTGCGGGCCTTGGCGATGTCTCCGGGGCCTTCGAGAGGCTTCTTTCCGTTACGGCCAGGGCCTTCCTGGCGGACCTGGGCTCGGACATTTCCTCCAAGAACGCAGTGGCGTGGAACGAGGTTTACGGGCTCCTTGAGAAAAACGACTGGCTCAAGAAGGAAGGCCGGGCCCTGGCCAAGGCGCCCGGCGTCTGGCGGGCCAGGGCGGAGGCCGCCGTCAGCGGGCACCGCTGGATCGTGACCCTCATCCTCTTCGTGTTTTATGTCGGTTTTGTAGGGGTTATTTTCCTGCTGGACAGCCGCCGGGAGAAAAGGGTGCTTGGAAACGCCTACGCGCAGGATTTAGGCCCGCCCCCGACATCCGGGCGCTACGCCAAGGCCCTTCATCAGGAGGGCAAAAGGGAGGATGACGAGTACATCGATGCGTGACGCCGGCGCATGGTGGCGCAGCCCCGCCGGAGCGGCTCAGCTCTGGGTCCTGACCAGGTAGATTTCCTTTTCCTTCACCGCGGCCACCAGCTTTTTCAGGTTGTCCATGAGGGTTCCGCGCATGAGAAGGATGAGGTCCACGCAGCCGATGGGCGATAGGTCCCGGAAATCCTTGAACTCCGAGTATTCGGCCAGCTCGAAGTCGATGTTGGCGGCCCTTTTATCCAGCTCCAGGCGCTTCACGTGGGCCTTCACCTCGTCCACGTAGGCCGCCGTGTTCATGAGGGTGTTCATGAGGTGCAGGGGGTTTTTGGGAATGTTGACCGGAAGCTGGTCGAAGACCACCAGGAAGGGCCCCTTCTCCTCGTAAAAGATGCGGGCTATGGCCTGCTCCCCCTCGAAGTCGCCCTTGCGGGCGTGGACGATGACGCCCTTTTCGACGAAGATGGCGGCGTCCATGGCCTCGAAGGTGATGGACGCCGTCTTGTTGGCCCCGCCGATGCTTTGGAGAAGATCCGCGAGGGCCATGTTTGAAAGGTGCCCGGAAAGGCTCCCGGAGCCGCCGGTTTTCCTGTAGCGCTCGGTGCGCTTCAATGCGGCCTTTATGCGGGCGATGAACTCCTGCTTGGGGGTGGTTTTCAGGATGTAGTCGTCGGCGTCCGATTCGAGGCCCTTCACCTTCACCTCCGGGTCCGCGGCGCTCGTCAGAAAAAGGACCGGGGTGTTCAGGAGCCCCTTCTGGTCCCGTATGGCCCGTATGGTCATGAACCCGTCCATGCCCTGCATCTGGACGTCCAGGAGGATCAAGTCGGGGACCACCTCGTCCAGCTTTTTCAAGGCGTCTTCCCCGCTTACGGCCTGGATCACCGTGTAACCCGCCGAAACCAGATAACTTTCATACAGGCGGCGGATGTTTCGGTCGTCGTCCGTGATCATTATGAGTTCGCCTGCCATCGAAACCCCTCTTGTCCTTCAAGGATCATCGCATGGGCGGGATCGCGCAAGGCCTTGGCCCGCCATATTTTCTCTTTCCGGCGGGCGCCGTCAGTCGAGCCCCCGGCCTTTCCGCACGGCCCGGACGGTCGCGGAAAGCACCGCAAGGGCCTGCCCGGCCGCGCCCGCCTCGTTCCTTTTGGCGGCCTGCTCCAGCACGGCGGCCTCGGTGGTAAGTCGCGGATAGCCCAGGGCTCCGCCGGAGCCCTTCAGCTGGTGGGCCAGGCGGCTCACCTCGTCCAGCCGCCCGTCGGCAAAGGCCCGCTCCATCTGGGCGAAGAAGTCCCCCAGGCCGTCAACGAAATCGTCGATGATGGATTCCAGCTCCTCATCGTCGGACAAAAGGTCCGAGGTGAGTATCTCAGCCTCGTAGGAGTCCTTCACCGGAGCCTTGGGCGAATCGGCGGGCTCGGTTTCGGCCGTGTCGGCCACGCCTCCCTTGAGGTAGCGGCCCACGATGGAAAGGAGCCTCTCCCGGTTCACGGGTTTTGCGATGTAGTCGTCGCAGCCGCTTTCCAGGCAACGGTTCTTGTCCAGGACCGTGGCGTGGGCCGTGAGGGCTATGATGGGGCGCTGGTAGCCCTGCTCCCGCAGGAGGCGCGTGGCCTCGTAGCCGTCCATCTCGGGCATCTGCATGTCCATGAGGATGACATCGTAGGGGGCGCCGTCCTGGGCCGCGGAAAGCGCCTTTTCGTAAGCCTCGCGTCCATTCTCGGCAAAGTCCGGGGAAAGCCCGGCGCGCTTCAGGAAAAGGGACAAAAGCTTCCGGTTGTCGGGGCCGTCCTCGGCCAGGAGCACGCGGCCGGGAAGGATGCCCGGGAGCGTCTCCTCTTCCTCCGCCGCCGCCGCCGCCGCGGCCTCCTCGATCCTTTCATCCGCGACCCGGTGGAGCTTGAGGGCCTCGGGCGGGCCCACGTCCAGGACGAGGGCGAAGGTGGAGCCCACGCCCTTCTGGCTTTCGGCGTTGATGTCGCCCCCCATCATCCGGGCCAGCTTCCGGCTGATGTTGAGACCCAAGCCCGTGCCTCCGAAGCGGCGGCGGGTGGAGACGTTGGCCTGCTCGAACTTGTTGAAGGATTTCTCCAGCTCCTCCTTGGTGAGCCCTATGCCGGTGTCGGTGACCGCGAATTCCAGGTAGGTCTTTTCGGAGCTAGGCCCGGGCCTTAAGCGCACGGTTAGGAACACCTTGCCCTCGGCCGTGAACTTTATGGCGTTTCCAAGGAGGTTGATGAGTATCTGCCGCAGGCGCGTGGGATCGGTCCGAATTTTTTCCGGGATCAGGCCCAGGTACGTGACGCCGAACTCCAGCTCCTTCTTCTCGGCGGCCGTCTGCATCATGGAAGCCACGCTGGAAACCAGGTGCACCGGCGAGCATTCCAGCATTTCGAGCTCGATCTTGCCGGCCTCGATCTTGGAAAGATCCAGGATGTCGTTTACGAGCGACAGGAGGTGCTCGCCGCTTTTTCTTATGGTTTCGATGTATTCTCGGCGTTCGGCCTCGGAGACGGGATCCTGCAGAAGCTCCGCGAAACCCACGATGGTGGTTAGGGGCGTGCGTATCTCGTGGCTCATGCCCGCGAGGAAGCTGGTCTTGGCCTCGTTGGCTACTTCGGCCTCGGCGGCGAACCGGTTGCTGCTTTCGATGGCCTTTTCCAGCTCCTGGTTCACGCGGCGGGTTTCGGCGTAGGCCTTCTGGAACTGGCGGAAGAGCTGATCCCGCATGTAGGAGCCGCCGATGGACATGGCGGCCATCCCCAGTATCGAGACCTCGGTGTCCGAAAAGGTCTTCACGTTGAAGAAATCGTCGAACTCGATGAAGCCCCAGAACTCGTTCCGGACGTGGATGGGGATCAGGAGGAGCGACTCGATGCCCTCCTGGGCCAGCATGGGGCGCTCGTCCTTGGGAAGATCCCGGACCGGGCCGTTGATGGGAAGCCCCCTTGCCATCTCGGCGAACCAGCGGTCCAGGCCAGCGTGCATGGTCTGGCGGTGCCTCTTTTCGCCGGAGGCGTCCTTCATCACGGTCCACTCGAAGCTCAAAAGAAAGTAGCGCTGGCCGGTCTTCTTGTCCAGGGCGTTGCGGTAGAGGCGCACGCGGCCCACGTCCATGACGTCGCCCAGCATCTCGAAGGCCGTGGAAAGCTTCTCCTTGGGGTCGGCCACCACGATCAGGTCCCGGGAGAGCTTTGACACGATGCCGAAGAGCTTTTCCCTCTGCTCCAGGCGCTCCTCGTCGCGCTTGCGGGCGGTGATGTCGACGATGAGGCCGGAAAGGCCTATGACCTCGCCCCGGGCGTTCCGCCGCGGGGTCCGGGTGGAGAGGGTCCAGACGGCTTTGCCGTCGGAGCCGGTGATTGGGCCCTCCACGCCGGCGCGGGTCTCTCCCCGGGTGAGCACCTCGCGGTCCTGGCGCCTGAGCCACGCTGCGTCCTTCTCGGAAAAGAGGTCGTAGTCGCTCTTTCCCGCGATGGAGTTGGCGCTTTTCCCGACCCAGCGGGCGAAGGCGTCGTTCACCGTGATGTAGTTCATCCGGGCGTCTTTGTAGAAGAGGAACGCTTCGATGGGTGAGAAAAGCTCATCCATTCTTCGTGTCCTTGAGGGGGTGCGGAAAAGGGGTCTCGCGCGCTTCTCCCTCGCCGCGGCCCGACGCGGCGCGAACGGATCGGAGGACGAAAGACCGGCTTCGGCGCGTGGCGGCCGTTCTTGAAGCTCCTTCTTTCAGACTCGTCCTTTTAATATGTATCACCGCTTAAAGGCGAGGGTCAAGCTTCAGGATTGAAACAAGGCGGCGGGGATGCGCCGGATGCGCATTTTGGAAGCGGGCATGGCAAAAAAAGCTTGACGGCGGCCGCTGCGGACGGCTATAGAAGGCCCCACGACGGGCGATTAACTCAGCGGGAGAGTGCTACCTTCACACGGTAGAAGTCGCAGGTTCAAATCCTGCATCGCCCACCACGAAAAAGCGGAAGGGCGCGCGGCGATCGCCGCGCGCCCTTTTTGATTTCATACCGGCTTGCGTT
>JAKAGN010000171.1 GCA_021815525.1 Deltaproteobacteria bacterium | reverse complement strand
CAAACGGCTTGAAAGGGAGAAGGCCGCCTTGGAGAGCCAGTACCTGCACGCCCAGAAGCTGGAGTCCATCGGGACCCTGGCAGGAGGCGTGGCCCACGACTTCAACAACCTGCTCTCCGTGATCAACGGCTATGCCGAGCTGACCATGGAAACCCTGAATAAAAAGGACCCCCTTTACTTGAGCCTGGCGGAGATTCTGGAAGCCGGCAGGCGCGCCACATCCCTCACCCGTCAGCTCCTGGCCTTCTCCCGCCGGCAGGTGCTGGCCCCGGAGGTCCTTGACATAAACGCCGTCGTGGCCAACACGGAAAAAATGCTCCGCCGCCTCATCGGCGAGCACATAAAGCTTTCCACCTCCCTTGAGGAGAACCTCGGCCTAGTCCTGGCCGACCCCGGGCAGATGGAGCAGGTGATCATGAACCTGGTGGTCAATGCAAGGGACGCCATGCCCGGCGGAGGTTCGCTGACAATAACAACGGCCAACGCGGAGTTGGACGAGGACTATGCCCGGAGCCATCCCGAGGCCAAGCCCGGGCCGCACGTCATGCTGATGATACGGGACACGGGCCATGGGATGGACGGAAGGACACGGGAGCACATCTTCGAGCCCTTCTTCACCACGAAGCCCCATGGCGCCGGCACAGGCCTGGGACTGTCCACGGTCTACGGGATCGTCAAGCAGAGCAACGGCTCCATCTGGGTGTACAGCGAGCCCGGCCAGGGCACGGTGTTCAAAATTTATCTGCCCAGGGTCGAGGGAAGGGCTGAGAAGGGAAGGAGGTACGCCAAGGCGGCCGAACCGCCGCCGACGGGAAAGGAGCGGGTGCTCATCGTCGAGGACGATGCGGCCTTGCGGAAGATGACGGAGAAGATGCTCCGGGGCGCGGGATACGATGTGCTGATCGCGGCAAACGGCGGGGAGGCCCTGATGATCCTGGAGGAAACGGAAAAACCGGTCCACCTCCTGCTCACGGACATGGTGATGCCGGGAATCAACGGCCGGGACCTCGCCGGAAGGCTGCGCGGCCTCCATCCGGAGATGAAGGTGCTGTACATGTCGGGTTATCCCGGCGGGGCCGTCGTCAGCGATGGGATTCTCGACATGGTTGCCCAATTCATCGGCAAGCCCTTCGGCCGGGATGAGCTTTTGAGAAAGGTCAGAAGCACCCTGGACGCGGGAAGCGATGCATGAGAATCCCGGTGACAGCCCGGCCCCGTGTTTCATAATCGGCCGGATGTCAAGAGCGGCTTTTCCGGGGTGATCCACGGCCCTTATGATGCTTTGAAAAAACAAGGTTTAAGGTGCAATTGGAGCACTATCATCTGTATTAAATCCTTGTTTAATCATTACATGGGAAGCAACAAGCCGGACGGACCTTTTTCACCTTGATCAGCCTGGCACCATCTTGGTCACTTCGACCGGAACTCCTCGGCTACCGAAACCAGCACCTCGTCAATGACCCGCTGAGGCTTGTGCTGCAGGCCGGCGTAGAGGAACACCAGCACCGGGATGGTGATCATGAAACAGCACAGGAGGTAGAAGAGCAAGGTGAAGCCGGTCTTGCCTGACACCTGGATTTCCGCCCTCTCATCTTTGAGCATATTGGTCACGGTGGCATTGAACTTGGTGACAATGACCTGGACACGGCTTCCCGGACTTCGCCGCTCACCGCCATGATTCCGCACACCTCCGAGGCTACCCTGAGCTTGCACTTCGTGCGAAGCTGCCGTTTGATCTCGGAGTTGATTTCAGGGATGTCCCCCTTCCGTCTTCAGCGCGAGACTCCTTGAACTCACCTGACTCCGTATTCAGCACTGACGGATCCCAATATCTGGTCTATGGCTTTTTGAGGCTTGTCCTTCTGCATGAGGTAAAGGAAGTACGCGATAACCGGCCCCACAACGAACATCCCGCCAACGATGCAAACAAGCCAGAATATCCAGGTAAAACCGGTCTTCCCGCCTACCTGGATTTCAGCCTTGTCATCCTCTATGGTGGTTGTGAAGGTTGCCTCGAAAGTCACCATGGGATTGAGAATCGCTTCCTTCACTCTTCCGGCTACCCTCAATGCCCCATCATGTTCTGAGACAACTTGGTATTTGCAGTTCTTGTCCAGTTGCCTCTTGATGTTGGTGTTGATCTTGGCCGCTGTAACGCTTTTGTCGGTTTTAAAGCTCTTGATGGCGTCAAGATTGGCCATGATGGAATCTCCTTTTCTATTCGTTAAGCTTGAGGGTCATAATGATCTGGGTCGCTTCATCTTCTACAGCTGTTCCATCCGGCGTTTTCATCTTGAAAACAGACCACTCCGCCCCTTGTTGATGATCGAAGATCAAATATACTTTATGTCCACCGAACTCAGCAGGCAGCGTGTATGTCTCGGAGCTTGTCTTCCACTTTAGGCATTTGGGATAAGAACCGTCATGCAATTTTGTGTTAACGAACCTGGTCAACATCTTGCCAACCGTAAAGCTGGTTCCGAAATCCGCTACAGGCCTGCCATCGACATATCTCGTAACAACAACAGAATCTAAGAACTCTTTTGGAACGTCTCCTTCTCCCAAGGTTGTTGCTTCTGTAGTGCTTGATTTGCCCGTTGTTGCCACGGGACCAGCTTCGGTAGTGGTTTTCCCGGAGTCCTGCATGCTGCCCACAATGAACACAACCAGCAGCACGCACGCTCCTATGAAGTATTTGTTCCGTGCCAGCTTCTTGAGGCCGCCCGCCTGATAATCGGCTTTCATGGACTGGAGGGCTTTCTTGAAGAAGCCAATGATCCTATCCTTCCAGGCAGTCGCCCTCGTTTGGCCAGCCTCAACTGAAGGCTTTGAATCACTTCCCGCTTGCGCTCCGCACTGGGGGCATGCCGATGCCTGCCCAGGGATTTCCGCGCCGCACGACCCGCATTTCGCTTTCTCCATGATGCTCCTCCGTCTTTAAGATGTTTACATATTGGTCCCTATGCAGCCGGGCGGGCCGCAACCTTGTGCCAGGCAAAAAGAGGCCTTGTCCCTGCTGCGATTTCATTTGGCATTGTCGGAACTATATGCCGGACTTTTAGGATAAAAGCAACCGTATGTTCCTATTTTAATATCCAAACAGAAGAATAGTGGGTGTTATCTTTCCCCCTCTTGGCAGATAATTATCCAAAATATTAGGGGGTTGTGATGACAGACACGAATACGGCTTTGGGAAAAAGGATTCGGACGCTACGGAAGAGGAAGGCCCTGACCCAGGAAGGCCTTGCCGAGCAGATAGGCACGAGCAGCAAGTACATCGGGGAAATCGAGCGTGGAAAGGTCAACTTCTCCATAGACATCGCGGAGAAGATTGCGGGCGGCTTGGACGTGGACCTGTCGGAACTCTTCGATTGCGGCCACGAGATGGACGGCGCGACTATCCGCGCCAGGATAGAGGCCCTGGTCAAAGACGCCGATGAAAAGAGCCTCAAGACGGTTTATCGGGTTTTGAAAGCCGTGCTGAGATAACCTACAAGGCATACCTCTTTATAATAGACGTTTTCCCGCTTTAATCATCCTTCCTCAACAAGACCTTTCCAATTGCCGCCCAATGGGAATCGGCACCGAGTTTTCCTGGTCCTATATTCGTTGACCTGCCGCCCGATATTGGGTATTCAATACTTTCACGCCGTTGCAGCGCAACCAACCCTGGGGGACAGGCCATGGGCTTAAGCGAAGCCGATACGAGAGCAAAGCTCATTGATCCCGCCATCCACAAGAGGGGATGGACGGAAGACCTGATTCGTAGGGAGGAGACCGCCGGAAGCATCGAGATCATCGGCGGCAAGGCCCGGCGGCGATCCCGTGGAAGAGTGGACTACGTCCTGCGCGTCAAGGTCAACCCCACCAACCAGCCGGTGGCAATGGCCCTCATCGAAGCCAAAAAAAGTGACCTACCCCCCGGGCACGGCCTTTCCCAGGCCAAGGGCTACGCCCAGTGCAAGCGCCTGAACATCCCCTTCGTGTTCTCCTCCAACGGCCACCAGTTCGTGATGTTCGACAAGTTTACGGGCATGACGAGCCTGCCTTGTCTCATGTCGGAGTTTCCGACGCCCGCTGACCTTCGCAAACGTTATGAGGAAGGCATGGGCTTCAGCCTGGAAACCCCAGCTGCCAAACCCTTGCTGACGCCGTACTCGGGAGGCGAGGCCACCCGTCGCTATTACCAGGACGCGGCCATCCGCGCCGTGATGGAAAAGATCGCCCAGTGCGAGACCCGGGGCGAGCCCAAGCGGGCGCTTTTATCCTTGGCCACGGGCGCGGGAAAGACCTTTATCGCGGTGAACCTGTTGAAGCGCATCGCGGACGCCGGGCAACTCACCCGCGCCCTGTTCGTCTGTGACCGCGATGAGCTTCGGACTCAGGCCCTCAAGGCGTTCAACGACGTTTTCGGCACCAACGCGGCCGAGGTGTTCCGCAAGCCAGACGGCACCAACAACGCCAAGAACGCCCGCATCCATATAGCCACCTACCAGACCCTTGGCGTGGACAAGGAGGACGGCGACGAGAGCTTCCTGACCGCCTTCTACCCCGAGAACCATTTCACCCATGTGGTCATTGATGAGTGCCACCGCTCCGCCTGGGGGAAGTGGTCCCAGGTGCTTCTACGAAACGACAAGGCCGTCCACGTGGGGCTTACCGCCACGCCCAGGCAGCTCAAGGTTTCCGAAAAGACCAAGGAGGCCGAGGAAGACGAGAAGATCACGGCCAACAACGTCAAGTACTTCGGCGAGCCGGTCTATGAGTACGACATGGCCCAGGCCATCGAGGACGGTTACCTTGCGGCCTGCGAAATTGTGAAGGGCCGGGTCAACCTGGACGATACTGGCATCACCATGGAAGACATCCTTGCCCGGAACCCGGTGGACGCAATCACCGGGCAGCCCATCACCGCCGAGCAGCTGAAGGAGCGGTATCAGAAAACCGAGTACGAGGACCGCATCCTTCTTCCCGACCGGGTGCTTGCCATGTGCCAGGACCTGTTCCAGTACCTCTTGGATACCGGAGGCCCGGAGCAGAAGACCATCATCTTTTGCGCCCGGGACCGGCACGCGGACGACGTGGCAATCTGCATGGGCAACCTCTATGCCGCCTGGTGCGCCGCGAACGGCAAGGAGCGCCTGGACCCTTACGCCTTCAAGTGTACGGCTGCTTCCAGCGGCAACGATGAGCTCCCGGACCTGCGGGGTTCGTCTCGGAGCCATTTCATCGCCACCACGGTGGAGCTTCTGACCACGGGCGTGGACGTGCCCTGCGTAAGGAACATCGTCTTCTTCAAGTACCTCAAGTCCCCCATCAGCTTCTATCAGATGATCGGCCGGGGCACCCGCATTGACCTCGCAACGAAAAAGCTCATGTTCCGGGTGTACGATTACACAGACGCGACCCGGCTTTTCGGAGAGGACTTCGTTGTGCAGCCGCCAAGGCCACCAGGCCCCGGACCCGTAGGACCGCGACCGGAGCCGCCTCCAGCAGAACCCATCATCAGCGTGGATGGCTTTTCCGTGCATGTCACCGAAATGGGCCGTTACATCGTCACGGAGGTGGACGGCAAGGCAATGCCCGTATCCGTGGAGGACTATAAGGCCCGCCTGGCGGCGAAGCTTTTGGAACAAGCCGGGAGCATAGACGATTTCCGCAAGGTGTGGGTTGAGCCGCCATCGCGCCGGGACTTGGTGGACTCCCTGGTGAGCGCCGGATATTCTCCCAACGTGGTCCGCATGGTGGATGACAAGGAAGACTACGACCTGTATGATGTGCTGGCTGAACTTGGCTGGGGCTTGAGCCCGCGCACACGTCAGGATCGGGCCTTGGCCTTCACGTACAAGAACGAGGACTGGCTGGACGGCTTTCCCAAACAGGGGGCCGCCACCATCCGGGCCATCGCCAGCCAGTTCGGACGCGGAGGCACGGAAGGCATCGAGAACCCAGCTATTTTCCAGACGCCCGAGGTCAAGACGGCCGGGGGCCTTGCGGCCTTGAAAGTCATCGGCAAGCCCGCTGACCTTTTGCGTGAGACCAAAGTCAGGATGTTCGCGGCATGAAAAAGCACCCAGGCAAAAAGGCGGTTCCTGGAAAACTAGCACCAATGGCGCGATAAACTTTCGGGCCGGAGTACCCAGGGCTCCTGGCGGAGATCAAGGAGCGGGTCCGGGCGGCCCAGTACGAGGCGCTACGGGCCGTCAACCGCGAGCTGGTTTCCCTTTACTGGGACATCGGCCGCA
>JAKAGN010000170.1 GCA_021815525.1 Deltaproteobacteria bacterium | reverse complement strand
TTCAGCAGGAGCCGGCATCAGGAAGGGAAGGAAAGTGTTCCGCGAGGAGGGTCAAAAACCGGGAAAACGGGCGCCGGGCGCGGCCGCCGAGGCGCGGGACGCGGAGGGCGGAGCCGCCTGCCGCGGCGTCTACGCCTGCCGGGCCTGCGGGGCATTCGTCGCCCCGGCCGACGCCGCCATCCCGGTGAGCGGCGCGCACCTGCACACCTTCTTCAATCCTTTGGGCTTCGTCTACGCCATAGGATGCTTCGCGGCCGCGCCGGGCCTCTCGCTCCAGGGCGGGCCGGACGCCTCCTTCTCCTGGTTCCCGGGTTTCGCCTGGACCGTGGCCCTGTGCGCCTCCTGCCTCGCGCACCTGGGATGGAGCTACTCAGCGCCGGGGAAAACGGGCTTTTTCGGGCTCATCCTTGACCGGCTGGTCCTCATGGAGGAAAAATCGCCAGGATGAGCCAGGAGCTTCTGTCCATAGTGATTCCGGCCCTCGA
Organism: Deltaproteobacteria bacterium; assembly: GCA_021815525.1. GTDB lineage: Bacteria > Desulfobacterota > Desulfobacteria > Desulfobacterales > Desulfatibacillaceae > JACRLG01. Next base: position 5,792 of record JAKAGN010000170.1, on the reverse strand, counting down.
GGAGGGCGAAAACATCGGCCGTTGCCTCGCCGCGCTCGACTCGGCCCTTGGCGGCCTTCCCCGCGAGGTACTGGTGTGCCTCGACCCCCGCGACCGCACGACCCGCTCGGCCCTGGCCGCTGGCCCTATCGCCGCCCGCCTTGTGGAAAGCGCCGGGCCGGGCTTCGGGCGGGCGCTTTCCGCGGGCTTTTCCGCGGCCGCCGGCGACGTGGTGGTGGTGGTGATGGCGGATTTGTCGGACGATCCGGCGCTGATCCCCAAGATGGCGGAAAAAATCCGGCGCGGGGGCGCGGCCGTGGTCTCCGGCTCGCGGGTTCTGGCCGGCGGGGGCCGCGAGGGCGGGCCTATCCTTCCACGCATCCTGGCGCGCCTGGCCGGGGCCTCCCTCAAAGCCCTCGCGGGGCTTCCCACGGAGGATCCCACCAACAACTTCCGGGCCTACTCCGCCGATTTCCTGCGGATGGTCACCGTGGAGACCCGGACCGGCTTTGCCGTGGGCCTGGAGCTGACGGTGAAGGCCCACCTCTTGGGCCTTCCGGTGGCCGAGGTCCCGGCCACCTGGCGCGAGCGCGAGTCCGGCCGCTCCAAGGCCCGGCTTCTGCGCGATCTCCCGGGCTACCTGCGATGGTACCTCACGGCCCTGCTGCGTCTTTAAGGCGCCTCCGGCGGCCGGGGGAAAGGCAAAAGCAAAGGCGCCTCCGGCGGCCGGGGAGACTACGTCCCCCCGGACCCCCGATAATTTTTACGCGGCGCGTTGCTTCGCAACGCGCCGCGTGTTTTTTTGAGGGCTTCGCATCCCGGCAGGTAACGATTGTGGCGCGGAAGAGGGGCAAATTTGTAGGTCGGGTGGTTCCGTCCTCCGAAGCGAAAGCGAAGGAGGGCGGGTTCACCCGACTACGTAATTCGAACCTATGCAAGGAAGCAGGCGGAAAAGGACCGAAGGCGTAGTTATTCTACGGCGAGGACCTTTCCCGTGGGTGGCCCCGGCAACGAGTTGCCGGGGCCACCCGCCAGAAGTTCTACCAGTCCGTGGACGCTCTCTAAAAGGACCTGGACGTCTGGCTCGACCACTATAACAACGAACGGCCTCTCCGGGGCTACCGCAACCAGGGACGCCGCCCCATCGAGACCTTCGAGCTGAGCAAAATCCGCCGCAAGGAACTCGAACAGGAGGCCGCCTAAGCAACCTCACTTCAAGAGGACAAACTGTCCGGCAGGTCTTTGACTTTTACAGACAAACTGCCGGTAGATGCTTGACTTTTACAGGTGAAGGCAATTATACTAATTTATCTATAAATATTAGATTTTGGAGATTAAGATGATAATTAATATAAGAATAATTAAATGTATTATCCTGTTAATATTATTTTTAATGATTAATGGCGCGCAAGATTTTTTATCTGAATCAAACTTTAGTGAAATTAATATAACATTAACCTTTACAGAACGAAGTGGAGAATTTATTTATCATATTTATAATATTGACAATAGCAAATATATTTTAATAATAAAAATTATTCCTAATAATAAAGATGCTGTTACTATTATTGATGAAGCAAATTCGCTAAGCAAATTTCTAGAGAGAATTTTATCTAATAATATTAATATTAAAGGAAATATAGCTGCCATTCATATAGGATATAGCTTTGAACAGGAAGTAAGAGCAAGGTTATTAAAAAGTGCTGCTGAATCAAAAGAATGGATGAATATGCCTAACAATGTTACTGTCGGAATAAAATATGATATAATTGAAAAATTATTGCTAAGTTCAAATTCATATCAAGAAATCAATGAAGTTCTTAATAAATATAATTTAAGAATAAAAAGTTTTGGGGTTGAAGACGTAATATATAAAGTAGTTCGATCAAAGAGGCTACCATACATCCCTGAGATTTCAATATTTTTAGAACCTATTGTAAAACTAAAAAGTTAAGACATAGGCAGGGGCGGATGTGTCAGGTGAATACCGTAGCTGTACAATATGCGTTAGCCAACTATAAATGTGTTAGGCCCCTTTCTTGAATGCATAAATCGCCCATCCCATCGTTTCCCGTCCCCACTTAAGATATGCTGTCTTACTCTCACGCACCCGCTTCAGCACGGTCTCAACATCTGGATCATCCCGATGATCACTCGCCCAGGTTTCCGCAGCATACCACTGCAACCCTTCATATCTATCCCAGTCATCCTGGCTGCTTACGAGTGTGTAGACAGCCTCCAATCCCTGCTCTCGCCCGGCCTCTACATTCTCATAATGTGTTCCGAAGTCGTTCCGCGTCATTCCGATCGCTTCTAAATAGTCTCTTTCCGGTTCATGCCGCCAGTACGGTTCTCCCACAACAATCCAACTTTCCGGCGCCGCCATCTTCTTGAGCGCGCTCAACGTCCCTCGATGCCCGCCATAAATCCAACTCGCACCGATGCAGGCTACCAGATCAAAGCTCTCCAAGGTCTCTGGGACATACTTGGCCCCGTCCATCTCCAGGAAGTGGAGTTGGGCATCCGGAACACGTTCTTGATGCTTCTTGTGGACATCGGCAATGCAGTAGGGAGAGAAATCAACTCCTGTCCCCGTCATTTGCCGGTACCGTTCTGCAAGCCTGATGAGAAACTCGCCCTTTCCAGTGGCCATATCAAGCACGCGCGCGCCAGGTTTCAGAGGCAGAAGTGTTATAAGCTGTTCAAGTTTCTCAAGACTCATCGGATTGCAGAGAATGTGCTCCCTATGCGTGATGTCGAAAAACTTCCACATGTCCATGCGTATACTCCCTTTATCAATGCCAGCCGAACCACCACTTCATCATATTGGGTCATTTTCAACGAGCTGCCCAATGGTATGGCGGATGGTCCCTCAAGAATCCACTATCAACGAGTGGACATGCTACAAGATGTTTCGTGAAGAGTAACACCAAAACAACTGAAAGGCAAGATGGAAATCGGCCCGCGGACGGCCGGGGTCCCGGCCGGGCCGTCACGGGAAGTCCGCGTAGCGCATCCTCCGCCGTATGATGGCCGCCTTGCGGAGGACCTTGCGGTCCCTGCGGTGCTTCTCGAAGTAGCGGGGGTTGGGCACGATGGAGGCGAGCCACGCGGCCTGGTCCCAGGAAAGCTGCGCCGCGCTCACTCCGAAGTAGCGCTGCGCCGCAGCCTCCGCGCCGTAAACGCCGTTCCCCCACTCAATGACGTTCAAATAAATCTCGAATATCCTGCGCTTTTCCATCACCGTCTCCAGCATCACGGTGATGGCGGCCTCCTCCAGCTTGCGCCAGGGGGTCTTGCCGGGCGTGAGGAATAGGTTCTTGGCCAGCTGCTGGCTTATGGTGCTGCCCCCGGCCACTATGCGGCCCTTCTTGATGTTCCGCTCCCAGGCGTCCTGCATCCCCTCCCAGTCGAAGCCGTCGTGGTCCAGGAACTTGGCGTCCTCGCTTGCAACCAGCGCGCGTTTCAGGTTGGGCGAGATTTTCGCGTAGCTCACCCACTTGTGGCGAAGCTGGAACTCCGGGTCCTTTTTTTGAAGGATCTCGAGGCGCTCGGACATGAAGGCCGTCATCCCCGGGTTGTGGTTGCGCCACCACAGGACGTGGGCCAGGATCCAGACCTGGTAGGCCACGAAGAGGACCAGCAGTATGGGCAGCACGCGCTTGAAAAAAAATTTGATGGCTCTGATCATGGGGCAGTCGCTTTCGCCGCGTAGCGTTTTTTTCCGATCCCTGCCCTTATCAAGCCGCCGCCCGGCGGTCAAGACGGAGGATGGAGGCGCTTTTTTTCTTTTCACCGGCCGTGGAATCGGATAAGAAATCGTCTTCCGGCTCGATATCTCATCCTTGCTCATCCCGGGGAACGACATGAAGGCTACGCTTTTTTGCTCGATGGACGTGGGCCCGGGCCCAACCAGCAGGACGCGGTCCTTGCGGCCGGGCGGGTCTACCAGGAGAACGACGTCACGGCCTCCTGGGAGTTTGCCGGCCCCATCCTCACCCTTGCGGTGTGCGACGGCCTGGGCGGGCACTCGGCGGGCGAGGAGGCCAGCCGCTACGTGTGCGATAAGCTCGCCGGGGCCTTTTCGGGCGGCTACCCGGGGCCCGCCGAGGTGGACGCGGCCGTGGCGGAGATACAGGCCTCCATGAAGGAGGGCGTGGTGCCCTTCGACTCCGGCACCACCGTGGCGGCGCTCGTTACGGACGGCCGCCGGGTGATGGTGGTGAACGCCGGGGACTCGCGGGTCTACAGGGTCTCGGAAGCCGGGCTGGTCCGGGTCTCCCACGACCACTCCTTCGTCCAGCGCCTCGTGGACGACAAGCTTCTGACCGAGGCCGACGCCTTCTCGAACCCCTTCAGGAACCTCGTGGATTTCGGCGTGGGCCCCATCTTCGCGGACCGCTGGGACGCCCGCCAGCCCCTTTACATCTTCGAGGAGGACTGCGGCCCCGGCGCTACGTACCTCCTGTGCTCCGACGGGGTGAGCGACGTCCTGACCGACGCCCGCATGGCGGAGGTCCTGGCGGCGGACCCCCTGGGCCGCGCCCGGGAGCTTACGGCCGCCATCCGCGCCGCCGGCATGAAGGACAACGCGAGCATCGTCATGGCGCGCATGGAGCAGGCGGAAGAATAACGGAATGATCGAGATCATTCGTAAATGTCTTCCCACCTACAAGGTGACCGGCTCCCTTGGCGAGGGGATTTACGGCACCGTGTACCGCATCGAGGACGGCTTGAAGGCCCGCGCCGCCAAGGTGGTGCCGCTCGTGGTGGAGCGCTCGCGCCTTGCTCCCACCGCAAGCGAGATGGACTCCCGCATCAGCCAGGACTTCCACGCAGTCGAGCAATATTACGAGAAGATAGAAGGGCCGGGCGTCCTCAAGATCCACGACTTTCACTTGGTGGGCAAGGAGGTGAGCGAAAGGGAGGCGCGCGGCTACCTCGTGATATTAATGGAGCTTTGCGCCGAGAACCTCCGGGACCACGTGCTGGACGCCAAGGACGGCCTTTCGCCCGCGCGGGCCCTTGCCCTCATGCGCGAGCTTGCGGTGATCCTGCGGCGGCTCACCTCCGAGTGCGGGGAGACCTTCCTGGTAACGGACTTGAAGCCCGGCAACCTCCTTTTCACCACCTCCGGGGACCTCGTGGTGGGCGACCTGGGAGGCTTGAAGCGCCTCTCCTCGGTCTCCTCCACCGCCCGGGCCCAGTTCACCCCCAACTGGGCCGCGCCGGAAACCATACTTAAGGCCGAGTCCGCCAAGGTCCCCGCCATCATCTACTCCTACGGGCTCGTTTGCTACTTCTTGTGGGAGGGGACGCTTCCCTACGAGGAGGAGGACTTCATAGAGCGGCTGCGCCTGCTCCGGGACAAGGGGGTGAGCTTCACCCGCTCCGACGTTCCCAGGGAGGCCGTGGACTTCATCGCCCGCTGCCTCGCCTTCGAGCCCGAGGACCGCTTCAAAGGCTTCGACGAGGTGGCGTCGGCCCTGGAGCCGGTTGCCGCCGAAGCCGCCCCGGACCGGGCCGCCCCCGGAGATCGCCGGATACGCAGGCCGCTCCGCGCCGAGGCGCCGCGCGAGCCTGAGCCTGCGCCGCAGACCCCGCCCGCCGCCGCTTACGAGGCCCCGCCCGGCGGGGACGCGGCGGCAGCGGAGGAGGATGCCCCGCCCCCTGCGGAATCGGCGCCTGAGCCTTCGCGCCGGAGGCGGCCGGCGTCCTCCGGCCGCTCCACCCGCGAGCGCAGCGCCGCCCAGCATTCCTGCCCCACCTGCGGCAAAAAGGTGCGGGCGCCAAGGGGGATACCCCTCGATCGC
>JAKAGN010000169.1 GCA_021815525.1 Deltaproteobacteria bacterium | reverse complement strand
GCGGTCCCCACCAAAAACCATTTCGCCTATATCCTGGAAGGCTACGACAAGGACTGGATACTTACCGACAGCCGGCACCGGCTGGCCACCTATACATCACTGCCGCCGGGGCGCTATGTCTTCAGGGTGAAGGCCTCCAACAACGACGGGGTGTGGAACAAAACCGGGACCTCCCTTGCCATAACCGTCATCCCGCCCTGGTGGGCTTCCTGGCAGTTCCGCGCCGCCTCCCTCATCCTCACGGCCATTCTCTTTTTCGGGGGATACCGTGCCCGCCTGGGGGTGGTCGAGCGCCGGAATCTCAGATTGAAGGAGCTTGTGGACGAACGCACCACGGACCTTACGGCGGTCAACCGGAGGCTCACCGAGGAAATCGACAAGAACAGGGAGACGAGCGGTGTCCTGGATTTCGAGCGGCGCCAGCTTCTTTCCATCTTCGACGCTTCGAGTGAGATGATTTACGTATCCGATCCCGAAAGCTACGAAATTCTCTACATCAACAGCGCCCTCAAGAAGGAAAAGGGCGAGGTGGTGGGCCTAAAATGCCACAAGGTGTTTCAAGATAAGGACGAGCCCTGCGACTTTTGCACCAACGACAAGATTTTCAACGAAAACACCGACGGAACATACATCTGGGAGCACTTTAACGGAGTCAACGGCCGCTGGTACCGCTGCTTCGACAAGGCCATACGCTGGCCGGACGGCCGCATGGTGCGCTACGAAATGGCCGTGGACATCCACGAGCAAAAGGTGGCGGACACGCAGCTCCGGGCGGCCAAGGAAAAGGCCGAGGAGGCCAGCCGCGAGAAATCCCGTTTTCTGGCCAACATGAGCCACGAAATCCGCACTCCCATGACCGTTATCATCGGCATGACCCAGCTCGCCCTTTCCACCGGGCTTTCGACGGAGCAGCGGGACTACCTGGATCCGGTGCTGGAATCGGCGCGCTCCCTTTTGAGCCTTTTAAACGACATCCTGGACGTCTCCAAAATAGAGGCAAAAAAGCTCGAACTCGTCACCACGGATTTCTCCCTGCCGGACCTCCTTACCGGCACAATTCGGGCCTTCCGCTTCGAGGCGGAGGAAAAGGGGCTCCTGCTTGATCTTCGCCTTTCGCCAGCGGTTCCCAAAAGCCTGCGGGGAGATCCCTACCGATTAAGACAGGTCCTCGTGAATCTTCTGGGAAACGCCGTAAAATTCACTTCGGAAGGCTCTGTCACCCTCACCGTATCCGACGTTACGGAAGGGCCGCCGGCGGAAAACATGCAGGGGGGCTCCGCCGCAGCTCGCGTCCACACCATAAGATTCGAGGTTGCCGACACCGGCATCGGTGTCCCGCCTGATAAGCATGAACTCATTTTCGAGAACTTCACCCAGGCCGAGGATTTCCTGACCCGCACCCACGGCGGAACGGGCCTGGGGCTCTCCATCTCGAAAAATCTGGTGGAGCTTATGGGTGGAAGGATCGGGGTGCATAGCGAGCCCGGTATCGGCAGCGCTTTTTTCTTCACGGCCCCCTTGGAGGAAGGAGACAATCCAGAGGAAACCGAAAAAACAGAGGAGCCCGGCGGGCTTCCCCGCCTGGCGGTCCTTCTGGTGGAGGACAACAGCGTCATACGCCAGATGATCCGGCTTTTCCTCATCCGCAGCGGACACGACGTGGCGCTGGCGGAAAGCGGCGAAGCGGCCCTTGCCCACCTGTCGGAGAACCGGGTGGACCTCGTTCTGATGGACATACAGATGCCGGGGATGGACGGAGTCGAAACCACCCGGCGTATCCGCGCGTCCCAAAGCGGCCTGACAGGGCCCGACGTCCCCGTGGTGGCCCTCACGGCCCATTCACTGAAGGGGGACCGGGAGCGCTTTCTCGAGGCGGGAATGGACGATTACGTGGCAAAACCGGTGGATGTGCCAAGCCTGCTGGAGGTAATAGCCAGGGTGATCGGGAGGCGCGGCGGGGAGCAAACCGCGGGCGCTCCGGCCGGATCGAAGCAAAGCGGGCCAGAGCCGGCCGCCCATGCCGTGTTTGACCTCGCCTGGCTCATGGAAAGGCTTGGCGGAAGCAAGGAAGCCTTTGAAACGGTGCGGGACCTTTTCATAAAATCCGCTCCGGCCAAGATGTCCGACCTGGCGGAGGCCTTCAAAAGCCGGGACCTTTCGGCCGTCCGCCGGGTGGCCCACTCCATCAAGGGCCTGGCCCTCCAGATGGGTGCGGTCCTCACCCGGGACCTGGCCGCCGATCTCGAGGAGGCAGCCGAGCGAAACGAGCCCGAGCGCGCCAGCGGGCTTCACCCGCGGCTGGCCTCGGCCTTCGAAGACCTCCTCAAAGCGGTCAGGGAGGCCCTCCCCTAGCGCAGGTCTCCGCGCAAAAAAGGGGGAACGGCAAACACCGTTCCCCCTTCGCGTTTCAGGCCGGAGGAGGCCCCCCAAACCTGCGGCCCCGAAGCTTCCTACTGCAAAAGAACCCTGTAGGTTCCCGTGAACGCTGCGCCTGCCGCAAGCTTCTTCACCACGAAACGAACGCCGGTGTACTCGTCCGGGCTCACCTCCACGGTTTTCTTTTCTCCGCCCGGCAAAACCACGGTCTTCTTGAGGGGCGGCTTGCTCCAGGTGGCGCCGTTGTCGCAGGAAAAGAATATCTCCCCGCCCTTGTCGCACCTGGCGGACTTGTCCACATAACGGGTGTTGGGGGGCACCTTGCCATCGGTCCGGATGTCCTTCAATTCCCCCTTTCCCTCGTTGGTCCCGGAAATGTTGTACTGGACGAGGGTCCCGGGAACGATCCCCTTGGGGAGGGGCTTCAAGACCTCCACCTTCTTTCCGTCCTTCACCTCCACCACCACCACGAAGGCCGTGGTCTTGAGGCTCAAGGGCTCCTTGGCCTTCTTCTGGGCGTCCTCGGAAAAGGCCAAAGACGCCATGACGGCCAGGATGAGCCCGGCCGCTGCCGCCGTTACGGCGATTCTCCCCCGAAGCGTAGTCAGCATCGAAAATGTCCTTTTCTTCCAGTGGTTAGGAAAAGCCGGGTCAGGGGCACGAGGTCCCGTTGACCCGGACCCGGTAGTAGATGCTTCCCGTCTGGCCGGGTGCGAGGCTCTGAAACGCGCCGCCGGAAAGGACGCCCAGTTGGATGGCCAGAACGCCCCCCGTCAAGGTGACCCCGTCCGTGTCGGGGCCGTCCAGAACGTTCCCGTAGTAGGTGTTGGAGCCCACCGTCACCATGACGTCCCTGGTTCCGCCGTTGTAGAGCCGGGTCAGGAACGCCGTGTTGGCCGGAACGTTGTCGCCGAACACGATGGCCGTCTGGGGCGAGGCGCCGATGTTCTTGAAGTCGATCCGGTACTCCACCACGTCGCAGGGCGAGACCTGGTTCGAAACCGTGAAGCCCAAGCCCAGGGTCACGTTCCTCACGTACTTTTCGAGCCGAAGCTCTCCCGTGGGGTTGGAAACCATTATGACGTCCTCTAGAACGTCCATGTCGTTGTAAGAGGCGGCCGTATTGGCCCAATCCTCGCTCGCGGTCACGGCGAGCTTCTCGGTGGCGCCGAGGGGCGTGGAGGATGACACCACGGTCCGCAGGATCACGCACACGCTTCCCGTCCCCAGGTTCGCCCCGCCGTTTAGGACGTAGTAGCCCCCGGAAGGCGCCAGGGCGTTGCCGTCGGGCACGCCGTCGCAGTTTAAGTCCGCATAGACGGCGTAGGGCCACACCTTTTGCGAGCCGAAGGAAACCGCCACCTTTCCGGGTGTCTGGATATTGATGGTGTGGCGGACGGTGACGCTCGCTCCCGGAGACACCATATACGACTGGGGCGGCGAAATGAAGATGTTTTTCACGTCGCCGAAATTGTAGTCGATCCGGTTGGCGCCGGAGGTCATGGTGAAGGAGAGCCGGTTCTTCAAGGTGACGCTTTGCTCGGCGTTGTTCTGGACCACGCCCCCTATGGAGTTACCCGTGGAGAGGTAGCCCGCCGGATCCGTCTCGATGACGTAGACCGTGGATCCGTTGTAGGAGCCCGGCACCCAAAGGGTGTATGCTCCCGAGTCCGCAGTGGCGGTGGTGGTGATGGTGGTGGCGCAGGACGTGTCGGCGCAGGCCCTCACGATGACGCCCGGAAGGCCCGGCTCGTTTCCGCTGTTATAGATGGAGTTGTTGGCCTCGGTGCTGCCGGCGGCGCCGTTTCCCCGGTCGTGGAAAACGGCGCCCCGCACCTTGCAGCCGTTGTAATCCCCGAAGTTCACGTTGGAAAGAATGGGGGTGGCGGCGGAGATGACGGCAGTGAGGCTGTTGGGGGTGGTGGAGACGAAGCCCGCTGGGTCCGCGGCCGTGCAGTCCGAACCGTTGGTTCCCTCCATCACGGTGTAGGCGCCGTTGGCGAGCCCCGCCACCTGGTAGTAGCCCGTGGATGGGTCCACCGCGCCCGACTTCACGAAGCTTCCGCCCTGGCACACCTTCACGTAGAGGCCGCTCGCGCCGGTTCCGGCCTCGCCCGCGTCCATGCTCCCGTTGTGGTTGGCGTCGTTATAGACGTAGCCCGAGATCATGGTGGAGACGCCGCAGTTGATGACTATGCTCGCCGTCTTGACGCCCGGCGTTGGGGAGGGATTGGCGTAGTTGGGCGGGGTGGCGCCTACCTGGGAGTTCACCTGGGCCTGGGTGAGGTAGCTGAAGGTCTTGACCCCGCTGGAGCTGGTGGCCTGGACGCCTACGAGATAGGTGCCGTTGGGCATGACGGAGGTGTCCCAGGATGCCCCCCACTGGGGCATGGTGAGGGCCGAGGCGTTGGCCGCCAGCGTCCAGGCGGAGCCGGTGTCGTTCGCCGCTCCGTCTCCGTTCTTGTCGAGGTAGTAATAGAAGGCCACGCCGGTGACGGTGAGGCCGCATGAGCCTGACACGTTGGCGATGGCGGACTGGACATTGGCCGTGAGGGTGGTGGTGCCGCAGCCTACGGCCGTCACCGAGGACACGATGGGCTGCACCAGGGTGGTCCCCTGGGCCGGGATGATGTAGTCGCTGAAGGGGAAGCACTTGGTGGCGTCGGCCGAGAAGGCGCCGTTCGCTATGAAGTCCTTCTGGTAGGGGTTGTTCAGGCTGTTCGCGGTGGCGAAGGCGAGCGCGATGGGGGTGTTGCCGTCGATGGTGGGATGGGCGCAGACGGCCTGGCTGTTCAGCATGGCGTAGGGAATCTGGTAATCCACGAACCACTCGCCGCAGGAGCCGTCGCTGGCCTGCACGGCCCGGGAGGTGCCGAAGTCCCACAGGGTGTTGGTGGTGGGCTTGGGCCAGGTGGTGTCGGGGGTGTTGGTGTTGTGGAAGTTTAAAACGATCCCCGTGGCCTGGTCCACGAAGGCCGAGGGGTTGTGCCCGGTGCGGCAGACGGTGCCGGGGTAGGTGACGTAATCGATCTGCTGGCTCGCGTCGTTTGCGTAAATGCCCGCCAGGATGTCGACGGAGGCCGAGGGGCTCCCCGAGCTGCCGTCCAGATGCATGGCGAACTCCCGGTAGCCGTCTCCGTCCGTGTCGATGAGAACCGTGTAGAGTGCGGAGTTCCAGGGATCGGAGCTGGAGTAGCTGGGTGGGTTGTTCCCAGAGGTGTAGTAGGTCTGGGCCCGGCTCTCCACCCGCCAGCGGAAGAACAGTATGGTATGGGCCGCGTCCCAGGCCCAGTAAACACTGGGGAGCGTCTGGTCCGTGCAGCCCGAGGTGACGCTAACGTAACCGTTCGGGGTCGTTCCTCCGGTGGACGGGTCGGAGTTCTTGGGGTCCCTCAAAGGAACGCCCATGTGGGTGACGGGGATCCACGCGCCGTCCGCGGGCCAGGGAGCGGGCGCGTAATGGACGGCGGCGCCCGTGCCGCCGCTCCAGTAGGGGGGATAGGGATCGGCCACGAGGTTCGGAAGCACGGCAAGGATCGTGGCGAAAACGGCCAGAAGCGCCAGAAACCAAGCGTTGCGCCTTCTCGAGCCGGGCCGGACCTTGGCCGCGCGGAGCGGCCCCTTGGTCCCGCCGCCCCTGTCTCCCCTACCCTTGAAAAGCATCGGAACCCTCCCCCGGGCGGACACCGGAAATGAAGATCATGGAGCCGCCGCCCCGGCGCCATCTTTTCCGAGAATCCGCCCCACCCGCTCGGAGGCTTCGTAGAGGCTATTCTCGTCGAACTTGATCCGCACCTTGGCGTAGGGGCCCTCGCACCAGTAGTTGGCCTCGCTGAAGTCCTCGTCCCTGAAGCCTGCGAAGTTGTAGCCCACCGAGAGCCAGAAGTCGGTGAACACAAGGAAGCCCACTCCCCGGCCGTAGGAAG
>JAKAGN010000168.1 GCA_021815525.1 Deltaproteobacteria bacterium | reverse complement strand
TTCCGGTGAGCTGCGCCAGGAAAAAGGAAAGAAGGGTGAGAACCCAGAAAAGGGCGCAGGTCTGCTTGACGAGGGCCGCCGCGGCTCCAAGCGCCGTAAGGGCGAGCCAGGTTTTCGCCTCCGGCTTTTCCAGAAAGCGCTCCGCGCCCGCCAGCATGGCCAGAAAAAGCACGCCGGGGATTATGTCGTGGCTCACGAATGGCGCGTAGGAGAAGAAGATGAAGCTGGGGACCGCCGCGGCGAAGGCCAGGAAGGAGGCCCAGGTCCGGCCGAAACGGGCGTTTATGAGGCGGCGCGTCCAAAGGAGGTACCCGAAGGTTAGAAGGGCCATCACCGCGTGATGGGGTCTGACCTCCAGCGGATGGAGCGAAAGAGCGGACTTCACCCACTCGGCGGGCGCCAGGACAAGGGAGATAAGCGGCATCCGGTTGGCCACGTAGTGGCCCGTTTTTCCGGCGAAAAACGCGGCGTTGGCCACGGCCTCGAAGCCGTCGTAGTACTCCACGTCAATGAGCGCGGCGGCCGCAACGAGCCAGGCCCCGAGAACAACGAAAAGGGCGCGCTCGGCCGCCGCCAGGCCCCTGGGGGGCGCCGCGGCCGGGCTTTTCATGCCTTCCGTCAAGGGAACACCACGAGCGTCTTCACCGCCTTGTGCGCGCTCTTGGCGAGGTTCACCCGGATCATCTCCTTGTAGTCCGAAAGGCGGAACCTGTGGGTGGCCATGTCGGAAAGCTTCACCCTGCCCCGGGCCAGCAGGTCGATGGCCGTCTCGTACACGTGGACCGGCCGGCCGTCCACGCTGCGGTATCCGTAGGCCAGCGTTCCCTTTATGGTCTGGTTCTTGAGCCACAGGGGCGTGGGGTCGAACTTGACGCTTTCGTTGATCCCCACGAGCGACAGCACGCCGCCCGCGGCCAGCACCCGGAGGCAGGCGTTCAAGGTGGCGGAGGAGCCCACCGAGTCGTAGATGCGGTCGAAGCCGCCCATCAGTATGTTTTTCCCGAAAAGCGGCTTGTAGGACGCTCCGCCGCTTATGCCCGGGGCCGCCGCGATGATGTCCCCGGACACCACGCGGTCCGCGCCGGAGCTTTTCGCGGTTCCGGCGGAAAAGGGCGAGGGCTCGGCCACCGTGATGTCGCAGCCGCAACCCAAGGCCCGGATGGCGCGGACCAGCAGGCTTCCGATGACCCCGCCCCCCACCACCAGCACCTTTTCGCCCTCCCGGGGCGGGTTGTCCAGCACCGTGGCCAGGGCCACGGAAAAGGGCTCGACGAGCGCCCCGGCGTCGGGGTCGGCGCCGGGCGGGAGCTTGAAGACCCTGCTCTTGTGGGCGCAGAACACAGGCGCGAAGGCCCCGGGAAGGTCCCGGCAGACCCCCAGGAACATGCCGGGCGCGAATCCGCCGCGGGCGAAGTTCTCGCAGTTGTTGACCCGCCCCGCCGCGCAGGCGCGGCAGACTGGCTCTATGCCGCGGGTCGCGCAATCCAGGTGCGGGGCCACGGTGACGAAATCCCCCGCGGCCAAGTTGGTGACGCCAGCGCCGGTTTCAGCGACGATTCCGCACATCTCGTGGCCCATCACGCAGGGAAACGAGGAAAAGGGGCTCGCCGTGAGGGATTCACGCAAAAGGATCAGGTTTAAGTCGCTCCCGCAGAAGCCGCAGGCCACGGTCCTTATCTTGACCCAGTCCGGCGAGGGAAGCCCGGGCTCCGGGACCTCCCGGAGGCGCACGGTGGCCAAGGGGCCGTCGAAGAAAAGGTCCTTTCGGGCTAGTGAAAGGCCCTTTAAAATCGCGGCCTGAGGAAGCGTCATGTTGAAGACGAGGGCTTGCATGGGCCTTACTCCCTATGCCTTATCGCTCCGGGCTTGCGGATTTTTCCCCGAGGATGCGTCTTTTCACGCCCAGGGCCGCCGCTATGACGCAAAGCCCCAGGCCCCATATGAAAAAGGAGTAGAAGGGGAGAATGGTCCAGGCCTGGGTGGGGTTGGCGGTAAGAAGCTGGATCAGGGGCATGGCGGAGACGGGAAGGTTGACCGTGCTTTCGCCCAGGACCCGCAGGCAGCTGGCCCACACGAAGCTCCAGCAGATGGCCAAGATCTTGAAGTTATTCATGAAGAAATTTCGCCTCCGGCTTGAAAGACGAAGCCTTGGGAAAAAGTTGCGGGATCAGATTTTCGAGCGTTCATTCTACCCCATGCCGAAGGCGTTGACAAGGGTGCGTCGGATGGCGCACTTTATGGGTCACGGCGCAAGGCAGGGTGAGCCTTGAGGCCGATGCCGACAAAATCGCCTTGTGAATTAGATTACATCTTTTGCAAAAAGCCCTAACGTGGTAAAGTGACGGGTCAGACAGCTCCCGACCGGAAGGGCCTCCCGAAAGCCGGAAGGGCCTCCCGAAAGGCCGCGCGCGCGCCCGCGCCAAGGCCCTTTCGGGGCCTTGAAATGGAATACCAAGGAATCACCATGAATCTCAAAGGCAGCTTCGAGCCCTCCTCCCTCGCCAGCATACTCCAGCTGCTCTCCAACGAGGAGCGGACCGGGGTCCTCACCCTCACCAACGGTGAGAGCGAGGTCAAGATATTCATCAAGAACGGCGACGTCATGGGGGCCATGGGCTCCCAGAAGGAGACGCGCCTGGGCACGCTCCTCACCCGGGACGGCCTCATATCCGCCAAGGACCTCGCCTACTGCCTCGCAGTGGCGGCCGAGAGCAAGATGGCCCTGGGAAGCGTGCTGGTGAAGAAGGGCTTCATCTCCGAGCAGACCCTGAAGCAGACCATCCACAAGCAGGCCGAGGAGGTCATCTTCAACCTCTTTGTCTGGAAATCCGGCGAGTTCGAGTACCACGACTCCGACGAGGTCCCCAAGGGGGCGCTGGACACCCGCATCGACATCATGAACATCATCATGGAGGCCATGCGGCGCATAGACGAGATGGTCTTCTACATGTCCCAGATTCCGTCGGACCGGCTCATATTCGCCATCTCCGAGAAGCCCGTGAACCTGGAGGACATGCACTTTATCGAGAAGGAGCGGCGCCTCATCAGCCTGATCGACGGCAGGCGCACCGTGCGCGACCTCATAGCCGCCTCCGGTTTCGACGATTACTCGGCCTACCAGCTCCTAAACTCCCTCATCTCCTCGGGCGTGGTGGAAAAAAGGGAGGAAAAAACTCCGGCAGACTCCTTCAGCGGCGATGATTATTCCAACATCATATTGATTTACAACGATATTCTCCAGATCATCCGCAAGCACCTGGAAGGCGAGCTGGAAAAATGGCTCGTCACCATGTTCGACGATCTCACCGAAGATCCCCAGAAGAAGGACCTCATCAGGAAGATGCACAAGATCGCGCGCCAGAAGTGGGCCTTCAACATCATCGAAAGCTGCAAGCCCCAGCTGGTGCGCAAGAAGCGGGACCTCTTCACCGGCTTCCATCCCATAAACCCGGTGGACGAGAACATCCTGGCCGTCACGCGCTCCCTCGCCGCGGTGAAGGACAACAACAAGGGCCGCTACATACTGGCCAAGAGCTTCAGCCTCTTTGTGGCGAACCTCATCAAGACCGTGGTGGATAGCTTCGGGTCGCGCGCCAGCAAGAACATGTTGAAGGAGATCAACCAGGCCATCGTGGCCATCCACGAAAACCCCTTGAGCTTCCCCGAAAAGAACGAGATAGTCAAAGATCTCATGGACATACTGATACAGGTGGCCCAGCGCTTCAAGAGCCCGCCGACTGCCATCACGACGGGAAGAATCCTCGCGGTGAAGGAGGAGTGAGCCCACGAGCGCCGCGCAGCCGTCCGAAAGCCACCGGCCGCCGCCCCGGCGGGTCTGGACAGCGGGAGCGCTCGTGGTCCTGCTGGCGGCCGCGGCCTACGCGCCGGTTTTCCGGGCCGGCTTCATCTGGGACGACGACTTCTACCTCACGAAAAACCCCAATCTCGAAACGGCTTCGGGCCTGGCCCGCATCTGGACCGAGCCCTCTGCTTCCCCCCAGTACTACCCCCTGGTCTTTTCCTCGTTCTGGATGGAAAAGAGGCTCTGGGGCCTCCATCCTTTTGGCTACCACGCGGTAAACGTCCTGCTTCACGCGGCGAGCGCCGTTTTGTTGTGGCTTGTCCTCTCGCGCCTCGGGCTTCCCGGAGCCCTTCTCGCCGGCGCGCTCTTCGCGGTCCACCCGCTTTTCGTTGAGTCCGTGGCCTGGGTGACGGAGAGGAAGAACGTGCTTTCGGGCTTCCTCTGCCTCCTTTCCCTGCTATTTCTCGCCAGGTTTTTCCTGGACCGCCCTCCCCGCCTCCGGAGCTATCTTGCGGGCTTGTTTTTTTTCCTGCTCTCGCTTCTGGCCAAGACCGTCACGGCGAGCCTTCCGGCCGTGATCCTTCTCATCCTGTGGTGGAAGGGCGAGCGCATAACCCGCCGCACCCTGCTTCTTCTCGCCCCCCTCTTCGTTCTCGGGATAGGTTTAGGGCTTTTCACGGCTCATACGGAGTACTTCCACGTGGGCGCGCGGGGGCCGGAGTCGGCCGCATCCCTTCCGGCCCGCATGGTTACGGCCGGGCGCATACTGTGGTTTTATCCGGGCAGGATATTTTTCCCCTCCTCCTTCTGCTTCAACTACCCCCGCTGGACGGTGGACCCGGCCAGCCCCGTCGAGTGGCTGCCGCTTTTCCTGGCCGGCCTTCTCGGCGCCCTTCTTTTCCTCCAACGCCCAAGGATCGGCCGGGGGCCCGTGACCGCCGTGCTCATCTACGCCGGAAGCCTCTTTCCGGCCCTCGGGTTCGTGGACGTCTTTCCCTTCCGCTACTCGTTCGTGGCGGACCACTTCTGCTACCTTCCGGCCGCGGCCCTTCTGGCTGGCTTCGCGGCGCTTCTTTCCCGCCTCCCGCGCCGGGCCTTCACAGCGTCCGGCCTGATCCTGACGGCCGGCCTCATCCCCCTGTCCTTCCGTCACGCCGCCGATTTTTACGACCGCGAGACCCTCTACACGGCCACGGTCCGCGAAAATCCCGGCTCCTGGCTGGCATGGCGGGAGCTTGCCTCGGCGCTGGCGGAAAAGGGGCGCTACGAGGAAGCCTTGCGCGCCCTGCGGGCGGCCCTGGCGCTTAAGCCCGGCGACCGGGACAACCCCATCCCCGAGGCCGCGGCCCAAAACGATCTGGGCTTCCTCCTGGCGCGCATGGGGCGGGGCGAAGCCGCGCTTCCCTTCTTCGACCGGGCGCTCGCGCTCTCGCCGCGCTTTCCCCGGGCTCTCGTCAACAAGGCCGCGGTCCTTTCGGAGCGGGGGGACGAGACCCGCGCCTTAGGCCTCCTCCTATCCGCGCTCTCCATCCGGCCCCGCTACCCCGCGGCCTGCGCGAACCTCCTGGCCCTCGAAGCCAAGCTAACGGAGAGGGACCGCGAGGCCCTGGCCCCGGCGGCGGCCCCCTACAGTCATGGCCTCGACCTGGCCCGGGCCGGGGACCTGGCCGCCGCCGAAGAAGCCCTCTCGCGCGCGGTATCCCTTGCGCCCCGGGCCGGGGCCGTACGCCACGCGCTGGGGCTGGTGCTGCTCCACTCGGGGCGCTTCACTGAAGCGGCCGTCGAGCTTAAACAGGCGCTGGCGGCGAACCCCCTGAACCTCGCGGCTCTAAGCGCCCTTGCGCGGGCGAGCCTGGGCGCGGGCGATCCGGCCGGGGCCGGGGCCGAGCTGGCCGCGCTTTGCCGAGCCGTTGCCGCGCTTTCGGAGTCCCGCCGGGTGCTGGCCGCGGCCTTCGATGAACGGGGTGAAAAGGAAAGGGTGGCGGAGCTTTTAAAAGATGCTGGGGATTTGGACAATGAGTACGGCGAGGAATGCAGGGAATTTCACATGAAGCCTTGATGCGGCGCAAGCCAGAACGTCGGAATCACCCGACTGTTGCTTGGCAACGGAGCGGATGAAAGACCTCTTGTCCTACGGACCCCGGCAACGAGTTGCCGGGGCCACCCGCGGAGGCCGGAACCATCCGACCTACACTTCTGTTCTGTTTCCAACACGTTATCAAAGGACCTCTTGCGCGAAGCTATCCGGCAACGAGTTGCCGGGGCCACCCGCCTTGCAGATGTCGGGTGAACCCGTCCTCCTTCGCTTGAAGCTTCGGAGGCCGGAACCACCCGACCTACCATTCTTCGGAGGCCGGAACCACCCGACCTTTCCGAGCTAAGCTATTTTCGGCACGAGATAAAGCGAATCAGAAAAGCCTTCACCAGTCCATCCCGTCATGAACTGGAAGTTTTTAGGAGGGGATGGGGGGAGGGGGTGCGGGGGAGGGGCGGAAGGGGAGACCCTTTTTTCAAAAAGG
>JAKAGN010000167.1 GCA_021815525.1 Deltaproteobacteria bacterium | reverse complement strand
CCCGATATTGGCGGGACGGATTGCTTCGCAATCCGTCCCGCAGGTTTTCCAGGGCTTCGCATTCGGCCTCCCGACGCCCGTTGCGCCGAAGAGGGGCCAAGGGAAAGGAACCCGCGCCTATGCCACAGCGCTTTGCAGCGCGGCCGGGGGCTTGCCGGAGCAGGCCGCAATAATCTCTATAAATTTAAAAATGTTAAACACTATGCGTTCAAAAAATGAATGCTTTGACCCCTCGATTTTCTACTCTTCGCCGGAGCGTTCAATTTTTGAACGTTCAAATTATGAACGCATCCAACATCCGGAAATTACATCTTTTTACCTCGCCATAGAGCATCCGGCCCTTACCATCTCTGCGCGCAGGCCGTTTGACCCAAGCTTCCAGGCTTCTGGCGCTGGAATGCGAAGCTCAAAAAACTGTGGAGCGTTGCGAAGCAACGCGCAGCCATTATCGGGGGTCCGGGGGGACGTAGTCTCCCCGGCCGCCGGAGGCAGCCTTTAGTGCAGCCCGTACTTTTGAAGCTTCCGATAGAGGGTGGCGGGGCCGATGCCCAGGATTTCGGCCGCGCGGTTGCGGTTGCCGGAGGATTTTTTAAGGGCGTTCATTATGGCGGCGCGTTCGTAGTCTTCCATGGAGTCACCCGCAGGTTTTTCGAGGCCCTCGTCCGGGGGATGCGCGGCAGGCTGGGCGGCGCCGCAGAGGATTTCCGACGGCAGGTCGCCGGGAAGGATTTGGGGGCCGTCGGAGAGCACCGCCGCGCGGTGCACGGCGTTTTCCAGCTCCCGCACGTTCCCGGGCCAGGAGTGGCGTTCGAGGCAGAGGATGGTTTCCTTGGCGAGCTTTTTTTCCACGGCGTTCCTGACGCAGTAGCGGTGGACGAAGTGGCTGGCCAGAAGGGCTATGTCCTCGCGGCATTCGCGGAGAGGCGGGGTGGCCACCGGGACAACGTGGAGGCGGTAGTAAAGGTCGCGGCGGAAGCGGCCCTCTTCCACTTCCTGGGCCAGGTCGCGGTTCGTGGCGCAGACCACGCGGATGTTCACGGGGTAGGATTTCGCGCTTCCCACGGGCCTGACCTCGCGGGTCTGGAGAAAGCGCAGGAACTTGGACTGGAGCGCCGGCGGCATCTCGCCGGTTTCGTCCAGGAACAGGGTGCCGCCGTCCGCGGCGCGGGCGAGGCCGACGTGGGCGGTGTGGGCCTGGGTGAAGGCCCCCTTCTCGTGGCCGAAAAGCTCGCTTTCGAGAATTGTCTCGCTCAAGGACGCGCAGTCCACGGCCACGAAGGGCATGGCGGAGCGGGCGCTCAAGGAGTGGATGCAGCGCGCGGCGATCTCCTTTCCGGTGCCCGTCTCGCCCTTTATGAGGACGTTGGCGTCCGAGGCCGCGGCTCTTTCCAGGAGGTTTTTCAGGCGGCGCATGGGCCGGGAGTTTCCCACCATGTCGGAGAGGGTGAGAAAGACCCCGGCCTGCTTTTTGAGGAGGAGGTTCTCCCGGGCCAGGTCCCATAGGCGCTTGTGGTGGGCCACCCGGGCCGTCAGGGCCGGCACGGAGAAGGGCTTCTGGAAAAAATCCACCGCCCCGGCCTGCAGCGCGTTGATGGCCACGTCCACGCTGCCGTAGCCCGTTATCATGCACACCTTCACGTCCCGGTGGCGTTTCCGGGTGGCAAGTAGGAGATCGAGGCCGTCCATGCCCGGCATCTGGTAGTCCACCAGGAGCATGTCCACGGGGTCGCGGTCCATTACGCCCAGAGCCTCCTCCCCGCTTCCGGCGGAAAGGAGCCGGTAGTCGCCCTCGGCCAGGATGTCCCGGATCAGCGGGAAGATGTCGGGGTCGTCATCCGCTATGAGGATCGTAAACTTTCGTTCCATTCTTTTTCACCGTGTAAAATTTTCGGAAGACGGTTTGTTGATTATTTTTTCCGTAGGAAGCCCGTTCCGCGAGGGCCGACGCTGCGCGGACGCGGCCCGTTCACGGTGGAAAGGCGCGTCGGCTTCCCTTGGCCCGGCGGTTCGTAGATATAATATTTGCTCGTTTCGTGCCAGAACGTCCTTCGTCCGCGGTAATTTTCTTCGCTCCTCTTTTTTGCACTTCTTGCCTCGCGGGAAAAAATAGGCTACAGGCAAAGGCCATCGCGGTCCTGGTGAAAACCCTCAAAAAAAGCGAAAGGAACGAGCCATGGCGATGCGGAAGGTTGTCCTCACCGAAGACGAGATGCCCAGGCAGTGGTACAACATTCTGGCGGACATCAAGATGAACCCGCCCCTGGGTCCGGACGGCAAGCCCGTCTCTCCCGACATGCTGGCCCCCGTCTTCCCCATGAACTTGATCGAGCAGGAGGTTTCGAGCGAGCGCTGGATCACCATCCCCGACGCCGTCATGGACGTTTACCGCATCTGGCGCCCGAGCCCCCTGGTCCGGGCCGTGGACCTGGAAAAGGCCCTAGATACCCCCGCCCGCATCTACTTCAAGAACGAGGGCGTCTCCCCCCCGGGAAGCCACAAGCCCAACACGGCCGTTCCCCAGGCTTACTACAACAAGGTCTTCGGCATCAAGCGCATCACCACCGAAACCGGCGCGGGCCAGTGGGGAAGCGCGCTTTCCTTCGCGTGCAGCCAGTTCGGCCTTGAGTGCAAGGTCTACATGGTCAAAATCAGCTTCGAGCAGAAGCCCTACCGCAAGACCATGATGGGGGTGTGGGGCGGAAAGTGCGTCCCTTCCCCCAGTAACGAGACCAAGGCCGGCCGCGACGTTCTGGCCCAGAACCCGGATAGCCCCGGCAGCCTCGGCATCGCCATCTCGGAAGCAGTGGAGGCCGCAGTTTCCGATACAAGCGGCCAGACCCGGTACAGCCTGGGAAGCGTCCTGAACCACGTCATGCTGCACCAGACCGTGATCGGCCTGGAGGCCAAGAACCAGCTCGCCAAGATCGGCGAGTACCCGGACATCGTCATCGGCTGCGCGGGCGGCGGCTCCAACTTCGCCGGCACGGCCTTCCCCTTCGTGCTGGACAAGTTGAACGGCCGCCAGATCGAGATCTACCCCGTGGAGCCCGCGGCCTGCCCCAGCCTCACCCAGGGCCCCTTCGTCTACGATCACGGCGACAACGCGGGCTACACGCCGCTCCTTCCCATGCACAGCCTGGGCCACAACTTCGTGCCCGCCCCCATCCACGCGGGCGGCCTGCGCTACCACGGCATGGCCCCCACCGTGAGCCAGCTGGTGAACGAGGGCGTAATCGAGGCCAAGGCCGTGAACCAGCTCGAGGCCTACGAGGCCGGCATCATCTTCGCCCGCTCCGAGGGCCACATCCCCGCGCCCGAGACCACCCACGCCATCGCCCAGGTGGTGAAGGAGGCAAGGCGCGCCAAGGAGGAGGGCAAGGAAAAGGTCATCCTCTTCAACTGGAGCGGGCACGGCTGCCTGGACCTGGCCGCCTACGAGAAGTACCTGGCGGGCGAGCTTTCGAACCCGGTGTTCACCGCCGAGGAAAAGGCCAAGGCCGCGGAGGCCTTCGCCAATTTCCCGAAGCCGCAGCTCTTGAAGAGCCGGTAGGGTTGCCGGGCCGTCCACGGACGCGATCCGCGGTGTCAGACCGCGCGGCGCGGGTCGGTTACGTATGAACAATACGCTCCCTCCCGCGCCGCTTGTCTTCCTTGCGGCTCATCGCCCGTGATCGGCCCGATCACGCGGCGAGGGTAGATGCAGGTCGGGTGGTTCCGCCCTCCGCAGCCGAGGCGAAGGAGGGCGGGTTCACCCGACTTTTCCATCATAGCACCTCGTATTCCGCATTATTTTCGATAGGTGGTCGATCTTCGGCCCGGCGCCGCCCCCCGGGTCAAAGCCTACGGATGCTGGAAAGCCTGAAATGGATACATCCTCCCTCATAAAACGCTGCCCCAGGCTGGGAAGCGACGTGCCCTTTTCCTACTGCCGGGGATGCGGCGAGAAGGGTCTTCCCTGCTTCAAGGTTTTCGACTGCTGGTGGGAGACCTTCGACGTGGTGGAGTATTTGAAGGCCGAGCTTCCGGAGCAGGACTTCGCAAGGCTTAGGGAGACGAGACCCAAGGAAAAGGTGCTCTCTTTGTTGGAGATCATAGAGCAGGCCAGGAAGAACGCGGCCCAGGAGAAGGCATAGGAGGAAAATCCTTGATCCTGCATCATCTCGTGGTGGGCGCCATCGCCACCAACTGCTACGTGGTGGGCTGCGGGGAGACCGGCCGGGCCGCGGTCATCGACCCCGGCGACGAGGCGGACCAGATATTGATGGTTTGCGCCAAATCGAAGCTCACCATCACGGCCATCGTCAACACCCACGGCCACGTTGACCACGTGGGCGGAAACCGCAGGCTGAAGGAGGTCACCAAGGCCCCCCTCCTCATCCACGCCGCGGACGCCCCCATGCTTGACCACGTCTCCGAGATCGGCCGCATGTGGGGCATGAGGGTGGAGAACTCGCCCCCGCCCGACCGCACCATCGTGGAGGGCGAGAAGATCGAGGTGGGAAACCTTTCCTTGAAGGTTCTGGAAACCCCCGGCCACAGCTTAGGCGGCGTCTCGCTTCTTTGCGGGGACGCGGTCTTCGTGGGCGACACCCTGTTTGCGGGCTCCATCGGCCGCACGGACCTTCCCGGCGGCAGCTACAACCAGCTTCTTGAAAGCGTCCGGAAAAAGCTCTTCACCCTTCCCGATACGGTCAAGGTGTACCCGGGGCACGGCCCCGAGACCACCATCGGCGAGGAACGCCGCTACAATCCCTTCTTCAACTGATCCCGTAAATCCATCGGAGGCTCAATGAAGTTTTTCGTCCGCTGCCCGGTTCCCGAGGACGTCGCCCTAAAGCAGCTCAATCTCGCCAAGGCCATCCGCGGCAATCCCGAAAAGGGCGTTCACGTGGAAAGGATGCTGGACGCCACCGAGGCCATGGCCCAGGAGCTTTTCCAGTTCTTCTTCATGCGCCCCATGGAAACCGCGCGCACGGGCGGCATGACCAAGGCGGCCGTGTCGATGGGCATGAGGACCGGTATCGGCATCATCGTGAAGATCGCCAAGAAGGCCTACGCCGGAATGGGCCGCGAGCAGCTTCTCCTTTTCGCCGACTACCTGGACGAGCTGGTTTCGAGCGATGAAGGCTAGGCCCCATGCGCAAGTGCGTGGCCCTTATAAGCGGCGGGCTCGACTCCTTCACCGCCGCGGCCATGATGAAGGCCGAGGGCATGGAGCTTTACGCCCTCTCGTTTCGCTACGGCCAGCGCCACTCTGTGGAGCTTGAGTCCGCCCGCAAGGTGGCGGCCTTCCTGAACGCGCGCGAGCACCGCGTTCTCGACACGACCCTTGGGAGCCTCGGCGGATCGGCGCTCACATCCGCCATCGCAGTCCCCAAGGACCGGCCCGAAAGCGGCATGGCCCGCGAGATTCCCATAACCTACGTCCCGGCCCGGAACACGGTGTTCCTGTCCTACGCTTTAGCCTGGGCCGAGGTCCTTTCCGCATCCGACATAGCGATCGGCGCCAACGCCGTCGACTACTCCGGCTACCCCGACTGCCGCCCCGAGTTCATCGAGGCCTACGAGCGAATGGCCAACCTGGCCCTGGCCGCGGCCGTGGAGGGGAAAATCCGCGTCCGCATCCGCGCGCCCCTCCTCCATATGACCAAGGCCGAGATCATCCGGACCGGCCTCGCACTCGGCCTCGACTACTCCCTCACCCACTCCTGCTACGACCCGGCGCCCGACGGGCGCGCCTGCGGCCGCTGCGACTCGTGCATTCTCCGCGCCGCCGGCTTCGTCAAGGCCGGCGCTCCGGACCCCTTGGCGCTGAAGGCGTGATGGAAAAGGCTTTGCGGGGGAGGGGTTCATGCGCGAGGTGCTGGAATCCACGAAGCGGGTGATGGAGAAGGCGCGAGGCGTCTCGATTTCCGGGGAGGCCCTCGAAGCCTTCGCCGGGGGGCTCTCGGCCGCGGACGTGGAGCCGCCCGCATGGGATCACGTACACCACTACTCGGGCGATGCGGAAGACGTCGCTCAGTATCTCCTCGTGGTGGATACCGTCAACTTCTGCTTCTTCGCGCGGCCCGGAGAGAGGCGCTGGGAAAGCAACGAGGGGCTTTCGGGCTACGTGGGGCTGGCCAAGGCGCTCACCGAAGCCGTTTTGCGCGGCGTGCCGCTCCTCGACGCCGGGTTCCTGCGGGGCCTGGACGAGGCGGGCCTCCGGGCCATACTGGGCGGCCGGGGCGGGCTTCCCCTCATGGCCGAGAGGACGGCTGCGTTGAACGAGTTGGGAGCGGTCCTTGCCCGCGATTTTTCCGGCCGGGCCGCTGAGCTGGCGAAGGCCGCG
>JAKAGN010000166.1 GCA_021815525.1 Deltaproteobacteria bacterium | reverse complement strand
GAAAAAAGATCGCCACCGAGCTTGTGGGCTTCACCAAGCGCTGGTTCGCGGAGCGGAACATCCCCGTCACGGTGGAGTTCTCCTGGGGCGCCACCGAGGCCAAGGTGGTCTCGGGCCTGGCGGACGCCATAGTGGAGGTCACCGAGACCGAGAGCACCATCCGCGCCCACTCGCTCAGGGTCATAAAGGAGCTGATGCAGACCAACACGCGCCTGATCGCCAACCACGCGGCCTGGGCTGATCCCGCCAAGCGCAAGAAGCTGGAGCAGCTCGCAACGCTCCTTTCGGGGGCGCTTAGGGCCGAAAAGCTGGTGGGGCTCAAGATGAACGTCCTGGGCCGGAATCTGAAGGCCGTGGTGGAGCTTCTCCCCAGCCTCCAGGCCCCCACGGTTTCGCGCCTGTGGAGCCCCGAGGACGTCTTCTCCACGGCCCCTTCCGTGGACGAGCCGGAGCGCTGGTTTTCGGTGGAGACCGTGGTGGGCCTCCACGTGGTGCGCGACCTCGTGCCGCGCCTCATGGAAAGCGGTGCGACGGGGATCATAGAGTATTCGCTCAACAAGGTCATATAGCGGCGTCGCAAAAAGGCCGCCTGCTGTGTCGTGCATCGCGTCGCGGTCCGTCACGTACAAAAAGTACGCTTACTCCCGCGCCGCTTGCACTCCTTGCATCCGGCTCTTTTTTCAACGCCGCTTGCCCGCTTGGTTTCACAAGGATCGATTTATTGAGCTGGTAAAGGGCGGTAAGGTCGAGGGAAGTCATCATGGATGAGTGCCGGGTTTCAAAAAGGGTTTCGGAGATCACCCCCTTCATCGTCATGGACGTCCTGGAGCGGGCCAAGGCAATGGAGCGGGAGGGAATCCACGTTGTGCACCTGGAGGTGGGCGAGCCCGATTTCGACACCCCCCAGGTCATCGTGGAGGCGGGCATAGCGGCCCTTAGGGACGGGCAGACCCACTACACCCACAGCCTGGGGATGATCGAGCTGCGGGAGGCCATCTGCGACCACTACGCCAGGACCTACGGCGTGACCGTCACGCCCGACCGGGTGGTGGTGACCTCGGGCTCCTCGCCGGCCATCTTCATGACCTTCGCGGCGCTCCTTTCGCCGGGAGACGAGGTCATCATCTCGGACCCCCACTACGCCTGCTACCCCAACTTCATCAACTTCGCGGGCGGCGCGCCGGTGCGGGTGCCGGTCTCCGAGGACGACGCCTTCCAGTTCACCCCGGAGGCCATTGAGGAGCGGATCACGCCCAAAACGCGCGCCATCTTCATCAACTCCCCGGCCAACCCCACCGGCACGCTTCTAAGTGCGGAGCGGATGAAGAAGATCGCGGAAATGGGCCCCCTGGTGGTCTCCGACGAGATATACCACGGCCTGGTTTACGAGGGTAAGGAGCACTCCATCCTGGAGTTCACCGACGACGCCTTTGTCCTAAACGGCTTTTCCAAGGCCCACGCCATGACGGGCTGGCGCCTGGGGTACCTGATCGCGCCCAAGGACTTCATGCGGCCCCTCCAGAAGGTGCACCAGAACTTCTTCATCTCGGCCAACGCCATGGCCCAGGTGGCGGGCATCGCGGCCCTCACCAAGGCGGGCGACGACGTGGCCCGCATGAGGGGCATCTACGACGAGCGCCGGAAGTTCATGATAAGGCGCCTTCGTGAGATGGGCTTTTCGATAGCCTGCGAGCCCACGGGCGCGTTCTACGTTTTCGCCAACGCCAAGCGTTTTTCCAGAGATTCCTACCGCTTCGCCTTCGACATCCTGGAGCGCGCCCACGTGGGGGTGACCCCCGGCGTGGATTTCGGCCCCAACGGGGAGGGCTTCATCCGCTTCTCCTACGCCAACAGCATAGAGAACATCGCGGAGGGCCTCGACCGCCTGGAACGCTACCTGAAGGCGGGTTGACGGCAAACGGCTTGGGCGCTATAATTTAAAGAGATGTTTCATTTTCGGCGGATTTCTCATGCTCGATTTCGAATGGGATGAAGCCAAGGCCGCCGGCAATCGGAAAAAGCACGGGGTAGCCTTCGAGGAGGCCGCCACGGTCTTTGGGGATAAGCTCGGTTTAACCGTGTTCGATCCCGATCACTCCAAAGTGGAAGAGCGCTTCCTTACGGTGGGAAGATCGGCTCGGGGACGCCTCCTGATCGTATCCCATGCTGACCGGGACGGTCGGTTACGCATCATAAGCGCCCGAAAACTCACGCCCAAGGAACGCAAGGCCTATGAAAACGAAATCCGAAGCGGGAAAGGCTGACGGCGAGCTTAAGTCCGAATACGACCTCGCTTCCTTGCTGAAGGGGGCGGTGGTGGGTAAGTACGCCGACTCTTACCGTGCGGGAAGCAATATCGTCCGCCTCGCCCCCGACGTGGCCCGCGCGTTTCCCACTGAAGGCGAGGTGAACAGCGCCCTCCGCATGGTCATGGAGTGCGAGTGGAAGACAATGAGACTCGACCTAAATGTGTGCCGCGGGAAAATCCTTCTAAGGCAGGAAGCCAGGCGGCCCCGTCTGCGGCGGCTAGCCAGGAGATGCCAGAAAACCGGCTGAGCGCCGCGCCGAACCCATCCGCACCTTCCGGAGGCGCACATGGGATTGCGACTTCGAGTCTTTGCCGCCGTCTTCTTTCTGATCGCCCTGGCCGTGACCGCCCGCCTGGCCCGGATGAGCCCCGGCGAGCCGGAGCCGAGCGCCGATTTTCAAGCCGAAACCCTGGCCCGCCAGGCCTACCAGGCGGCGGGGGCTTACTTCACCGAGGCCGGCGGAACCAGGGTGGACCTCATGACCCTTATGGGGCTGGGGCTCGTCATTCCTAGGGAGATCGAGCTTTCGGTCCTGGACGGCAAGCCCGACACCCTGCGCATCCGCTCCCAGCACGTCAAGGGAAGCCTCGTCTACGAGGTGGACGGCAAAGGCGACATAAGCTCCACCCGCCGGGGCTTCCTGGCGCGCCTTTTTTCCCGTTTCTATCGCTCCCCCGGCGAGGCCCCCCAGGTTCCGAGGCCGCCCTACGAGGGCGCCATGTCCTCCGACCCGGGCAGGTCGGCGCGCCTCGCCTTGCGGCGCGCCTACATGGCCTCCCTGTCGTTTTTCTTCGAAAACCCCCGGGCGATGTTCGACGAGGCCGCTCTGGCCCATTTGAGCGGCCCTCCGCCGGAGGGCGTCTCCATCGACGTCCTGGACGGACGAAGGGAGAGCCTCCATCTTCGGGCCCGCCACCCCGCGAGCGGCATCGTGTGGGACATGGATTGGCGGGGCCGTTTATCCTCGCCGGCCCAGGCTTTCAACGCGCCGGCGAAGGTCCCGGAGGGCACCGTCCGCCCCGCCTACTCCCCGGAGGACGACGAGGAGGCCCGCCGCACGGCCGTTCTGGTCTACAAGCTTGCGAAGTCCTTCTTCGCCGAGTATATGCCCCAGGGCGGCGTGACGCTGGACGCCCTCAAGCGCAGCTACCCCGACTCCCCCATCTCGCCCGACGTCAACGTGGAGATCGCGGACGGCCTCGAAAAAAGCCTCCGTATCCGCGCCAGGCACCGCGACGGAAAGCTCGTTTTCGAGGCGGACGCCCAAGGCCGGGTCACCTCCCGTCCCGCGCAATGAAATCAGCCGCCCCGAAAATGGGCCGGAAAAAATCTCTTCGACATCCCCCTCGCCGAAAACTCATTCCGGCCTAACACGATCCTAACATTTCCGGGGCATCTTCACGGTCACGCGGGGCGCGGAAGCCTCGCGGGCGACCACCGAACTTAAAAGAGGAGATGCTCCATGAAGAAGACGTGGCTGGCCGTGACCGTTGCGGCCCTGTGTTGCTTTGGCGTTGCCGCCTACGCCGCATCCATGATCCGCATCGACGGCTCCACCACCGTGCTGCCCATCGCCCAGCAGTGCGTGGAGGAGTTCATGCGGCAGAACCCCGGCGTCAAGCTCACGGTTTCCGGCGGCGGCTCCGGAAACGGCATCAAGGCCCTGATCGACGGCACCACCGACATCGCCGACGCCTCCCGCTTCCTCAAGCAGGAGGAGGTCGCACTCGCCGTCTCCAAGGGCCGCTACCCCGTGCCCTTCTGCGTGGCCTACGACTCCATCGTGCCCATCGTGCACCCCACGAACCCCGTCAATAACCTCACCCTCGCCCAGCTCAAGGACATCTGGAGCGGCCGCGTCACCAACTGGAAGCAGGTGGGCGGGCCCGACAAGGGCATCGTGGTTATCTCCCGCGAGACCTCCTCCGGCACCTACGAGTGCTGGGAGGAGCGCGTGATGATGAAGGCTCGCGTGACCCCCGCGGCCCAGAACCTGGCCTCCTCCGGCGCGGTTTTCCAGGCCGTGTCCGGCAACAGGTACGCCATAGGCTACGACGGCATCGGCTACGTGAAGCGCGGCGTGAAGGCGCTTTCGGTGAACGGCGTCAAGGCCACCCCCGAGACCACCATCTCCGGCGCCTACCCCATAAGCCGCCCCCTTTACATGTTCACCAACGGATGGCCCGAGGGGAACGTCTTGAACTTCATCAACTTTGTCTTAAACCCCAGGAAGGGGCAGCCGCTGGTCAAGAAGGCGGGCTTCGTCCCCATGTATTAGCGGCTCCGCAAAAAAGCCGTGATGCTGCGTTGGACGTCACGGCGCGGGTCGGTCACGTACGAAAGGTACGCTCCCTCCCGCGCCGCTCGTCCGCCTTGCCTGACGGCTTTTTTCGAAGCCGCTTTCGGGCGGAGAAGAGGATGAGGGAAGCGCCGGCAAAGACAAGCCCGGAACACGCCAGGGCCGAATCGAGGAACAAATGAAGCTTCTGTCACGATCCGCCAAGGAGAGCCTCATAAGCCGCATGTTCGCCGTGCTGGGGCTCATGTCCCTGGGGATACTGGCCCTCATCATGCTGTTCCTGTTCTCGGAGGGGCTGCCCCTGTTCAGGAAGGTCTCCCCGGGGGCCTTCCTCTTCGGCAGGTTCTGGTACCCCACGAGCGACCCGCCGGATTTCGGGATTTTGAGCATGATCGCGGCGTCGGCCGCCGTGACCCTGGTATCGTCCCTCATCGCGGTGCCTTTGGGGGTGATGACGGCCGTTTACCTAGCCGAGATCGCCGGCCCCAAAACCCGCGAGATCGTGAAGCCCGTGGTGGAGCTTCTGGCCGCGCTGCCGTCGGTGGTGATCGGTTTTTTCGGCATGGTGGTCTTCGCGCCCTTTCTTCAGGACACCTTCGACCTTCCCACCGGCTTGAACCTTGCAAACGCGGCCCTGATGCTTGCCTTCATGGCGGTTCCCACCATCACGAGCCTCTCCGAGGACGCCATCTTCCGGGTTCCCGCGGACTTGAAGGAGGCGTCGCTGGCGCTGGGGGCGACGCACTGGGAGACCATACGGCGGGTGACCCTGCCATCGGCCCTTTCGGGCGTCTCCACGGCGGTCATCCTGGGCATGAGCCGGGCCATGGGCGAAACCATGGTGGTCCTCATGGTGGCGGGCGGCGCGGCCATGATCCCCGGCTCGCTCTTTTCGCCCGTGAGGCCCATGCCGTCCACCATCGCGGCGGAAATGGCCGAGGCCCCCTTCCGGAGCCTCCACTACCACAGCCTTTTCGCCATCGGCATGGTGCTTTTCCTGTTCACGCTCCTTTTCAACATAGCGGCCGACTGGGTCGCCCACCGGTACAAACAGACCGGCACGGCCAGCCTATAGGGCGCTGAAAGAAAGACATGGACCAGGTCATGGAAATTTCGATCCCAGGGCGTTTGAAAGACGCCGCGGCGGACAAAAGCCTCGATTCGGCAAGGCCGCCTGCTCCCGGGGGGCGGAGGCGGCATCTCCGGCGCAGGGTCTGGCAGGCCGCGGCCTTCACCCTTTTCCGGGCTGCCGCCGCGGTCAACGCCGCGGCGCTCCTGATCCTGGTGGGCTTTCTGGTCATGCGGGGCGCCGGGGCCGTCTCGTGGAACTTTCTCACCGAGGCCCCGCGCGAGGCCATGACCCAGGGCGGGATATTCCCCTGCATCGTGGGCACCGTGGTGCTCTCCCTGGGGGCCATGCTGGTGGCCTTTCCCCTGGGGGTGGCCTCCGGCGTCTACCTTTCCGAGTACGCCCGGCCCGGAAAGCTCCTCCGGGTGGTGCGCCTGGGCATCAACAACCTGGCGGGCGTCCCTTCCGTGGTCTTCGGGCTTTTCGGGCTCGCGGTCTTCGTGACCTGGATGAAGCTTGGCGTCAGCATCGCATCCGGCGCCCTGACCCTGGGGGTCCTCACCCTTCCCGTCATCATCTCCTCCACGGAGGAGGCCCTCCGGGCGGTTCCCGCCACCTACCGGGAGGCGTCCCTGGCCCTGGGCGGCACCCGCTGGCAGACCACCTTCCGGGTGGTGCTGCCGGCCGCGCTTCCGGGGGTGCTCACGGGCGGCATCCTGGGGCTTGCCCGCGCCGCCGGGGAGACCGCGCCCATA
>JAKAGN010000165.1 GCA_021815525.1 Deltaproteobacteria bacterium | reverse complement strand
TAAAGCGGGCGGGCCGGTGGCGGGCCTGGACGTGGGCTCGCGCTTCGTGAAGGCCTGCGTGGCCGAGGGCGGGAAACCCTTGGCCACGGCCGTTCGCCCGGTCTCGCGGAATCTTTCGGAGCTGATCGCGGAGGTGCTTTCCGAGGCGGCCGGGAATGCCGGGTGCGGCCGGCGCGGGCTTTCCCGCATCGCGGCCACGGGGCGGGGCGCGGCCCTCGCCGGCCGGAGGGCGAAAATTGTCCCGGCCGGGCGGAGCGCCTTCACCGGGGCCCTGGCCCTGAACCCCGGGGTGGGCTGCGTGGCGGACGCGGGCGGCCTTCATCTCACGGTCACGGCCCGGAACGCCCGCAGCGGGCGGCCGGACTCCGTGGTGAACGAGCGCTGCGCGGCCGGATCCGGCAAGTTCCTGGAGATGGTGGCCCGGGCCCTTGGCGTGGACCTCGCCGACGTGTCCCGCATCGCGGCCGGCTCCCGGAACCCCTACCCGATAGCTGCCACCTGCGCGGTCTTCGCCGAGAGCGAGGTCATCAGCCGCGTGAACGCCGGGGCTCCGGCCGCCGACATCCTGGCCGGGGTCATCGCCTCCATAGCCGCGCGCGCGGCTTCGCTCCTTTCCACCATGAACGCCAGCGAAACCCTGGCCCTGGCCGGGGGGCTATCCCTCGTGGACGCCTTCCGGGAGGAACTTGTCCGCCTCCATCCCCGCGCCGTGGCGGATCTTGATTTCGATCCGCGCTTCGTGACCGCCTTCGGCGCGGCCCTCCTGGCGGGCGGAGGCGACTGAAGGGAAGGGGGCGCGCCTTTCGATGAAAACGGAATCGGATTTTACAATGAGCGCTTTTTTCGAGAAGATTCAAAAGATCGCCGGGACCACGGAAAACGAGGCCGTTACAGCGGCCTTGAACGCCGGAAGGCCGGTTATGGGCTATCTTTGCTCCTACGTCCCGGAGGAGATACTCCACGCCGCCGGGCTCGTACCCTACCGCCTGCGGGCCGTGGGGAGCACGGGCACGTCCCGGGCCGACGCGTACTACGGGGCGCGCAACTGCTCCTTCGTGCGGCACCTTTTCGACAGGGTGCTTTCGGGATCCTACGGGTTTCTCTCCGGCATGGTCTTCATGAACGGATGCGACCACGCCCGCCGCATGTACGACAACTGGCAGGACGCGGCCCGCGAAGGCAAGGCCCCGCAGGGATTCCTCCACATGCTCCCGGTGCCGCACCGCACGGGCGGGGCGGCCCTGGCCCAGTACGCGGCCGAGCTTAAAAAGCTGGGCGCCGCCCTTTCCGGCCGCTTCGGAACGCCGGTGACCGACGAATCCCTTTCCCGCTCCATCGCCCTTGCGAACGAAAAGCGGCGGCTTTTATCCCGCCTGTCGTCCCTGCGCGCGGCCCGGCCCGCGGCCTTGCGGGGCTCGGAGTTCCTGGCCCTGGTGCTGGCGGTGACGGCCGTACCCCCCGAGGACGCCGTGGCGCTTTTAACGGAGGCCCTGGACGCCGTCGGCGGCCGTGACGTCTCAAGGCCCGGCGACGTAAGGGTGGTGCTGGCCGGCGGCTGCGCCGAGGACGTGGAGCACGTAAGGCTCATCGAGGACGCGGGCGGGCTCGTCACGGCCGACAACCTGTGCCTGGGCGGCCGTTACTTCGACGGCCTTGCGGACGAAAGCGGCGATCCCTGGGAGGCCCTGGCCCGCCGTTACCTAACGAAGCTTTCGTGCCCCCGCATGATTGACGGCGTTTCAAAGCGCATGGACCGCCTTTTTTCAACGGTGGCGGAAACCGGCTCCCAGGCGGTCTTGGCGGAAAAGCTCATGTTCTGCGACCTTTGGGGCGGTGAGATATTCATGCAAAAAAGCGAGGCAAAAAAGCGGGACGTCCCCTTCCTCTCGCTGGAGCGCGAGCTTTACGGCGGGGGGGCGGGCCAGCACGCCACGCGGATACAGGCGTTTTTCGAGAAGGTCCACAATCTCGGGAAAAAAAACGGAAGGCCCGTCTGACGGAACCAATCAGCCCGTTGAAAAAGGCTGGATTTGAAGCCTGGCGAAAAACGATGAGTTGCAAGGCGCACAAAAAGCCAATGAGTAAGCGTACTTAAAGTACGTGACGGAATTGGCTTTGAAGTGCAACACTAAAATCGCGTTTTTCGACAGGCTGCTATGGCCGCACTGGAGGGATAGAGTAATGGCCTACGATTACATCATAGTCGGAACCGGCCCCGGCGGCGCGCCCGTGGCCCGGGAGCTGGCCCGCGCCGGCAAAAGCGTCCTTCTGGTGGAGAGGGGGGCCCGTCACGAGCGGGGTCTCGGCTTTCCCTTCGGCCCGCGCATCATGCACGGCATGGGTCTTTTCTGCCGCTCCAAGGAAGGCGTTTACGTTGCAAGGGGCATAACCTTGGGCGGCTCGTCTTTGATCTACAACTCCAATGTTTTTTCCCCGCCGGATCGCCTCTACAAGCGCATGGGCCTCGATTTTCGGCAGGAGATCGCGGAGCTTAGGGAGGAGATCGGGGTGAACGTCCTTCCCGAGCGCTTCTTCACCCACGCCCACGGCGGCAACAGGGTCCGCGAGGCCGCCTACAAGATGGGCCTTCATTTCGAGCCCCAGGACAAGTTCATAGACCCCGAAAAATGTGTTCCCGGCTGCGACTGGTGTATGCTGGGCTGCGCCCGCGGCGCCAAGTGGAACACCCGGGTCTTCGTGGATCAGGCGGTTCAAAGCGGGGCCAGGCTTTTGGTTTCGAGCCCCGTGGACAAGGTCCTCATCGAAAAGGACCGGGCGGTGGGCGTGCGCCTTCAAAACGGAAAAACCATCCGGGGCGGCCGGGTGATCGTTTCCGCGGGCGGCGTGGGCACCCCGGCGATTCTCAAGCGTTCGGGGATCACCGGCGTCGGCGGGAAATTTTACATGGACCCCATGAACATAATCGTGGGCTACGCTGACAGCATAGAGGGCGGGGCATGGCGGGAGATGTCCTTCACCCACGCCATCGAAAGCTTCGCCGCCACCGAGGGCTTCATCATAGGAAACACCTCCGCCGAGGCCGGGGCCATGACGGCCCTCATGCGGGCGAACATCCTGCGCCACAACCTGCCGCGGCTTCCCGTGATGCGGCGTGGAATAGGGCTTTTCGTGAAGCTGGCCGACGATCACATGGGAAGCATCTCGGCGGATGAGGCCATTTCCAAGCCATTCACCGAAAACGACAAGCGCCGCATGAAGCGGGCCACGGACCTTGCGTGCGAAATTCTCGTGAAGGCCGGGGTAAGGGAAAGCGAGATCGCCGTGGCGCCTTCCATAGGCGGGCATCCCGGCGGCACCGTCGCCATGGGCGAGGCCGTGGACACGGGTTTTTCCACGAAAACCGAGAACCTCTACGTGTGTGACGGCTCGGTGATTCCCGAGTCCCCGGGCGTGCCGCCCTCGCTCACCATCATGGGGCTCTCCAAGCTTTTCGGAAAGATGCTGACCGGCCGCGTGACGCCCGGGGAACGGGCGCCGGCGAGCTGAAAATCTTCGGCCTGCGCTACCGCCGGCATGGCCTAGGCCGCGGCGTCCTAGGCCGTGGCGGCGGTCCGAATGAGAAGGCTCGCGGTCCCGGCCGTCCCGGCCGGAATTTTCAAGGCCATAAGGAGAAAGGGCATCCAAAGTATCCCCCCGAGAGCCCCACCGATGAAAGCAGCGTCGAGAACGGTATCCCCGCCGGAAACGCCCAGTATCCGCCAGTCACGAGTTTTTCCCCTTCCGATCCGTCAGAATTTCAGAAAACGCTTCCGGCCGTCAATACTGATCATGAGGGCCGGCGGGCTTTTCCTGTAGAATTTTGACATTCGGCCGCACCCTCATTATTGCCGGCGCTTGCGTTCCCGGTGCGAACGGAGCGGAAAAATTATTGCAGTTCAACTTTATTTTGTGTATGATCCCTCGCAAAAGCTTTTCAAAAGGGCTTTTGAAACGGCTTGAGGGGCATTTACGCCCTTTTGAAGATTCCTGCCCGGGTATCTCCCGGGACCCGGGTCATGGGGGAAACGGCCATAAATCTCATAAATATCTTGTGGAAGATTGCTGTTGAATGATAATATATCAAAAATGCGAAGGCGCTTGCGGCAGAGCTTGTGAATTCATCCCCCGTAATCCGGGTGGGGCGAAGCGCCGAGCCATATTTTCTGGAAACTATGGAGCGTATGAAGGGTTTTTTGATCTTCCAACCGGGATCGCCCGGAAATCCGCTCCGGAAAAAAATGCGCCGGCGCGCGCCAACGAACAAGGAGCGGAGAACCCACACATGTCGAAAAATTCAAGGCTCAAAGCCGACTCCGGCCCCCCTCCCAACCTTGGGACCGTCCTCGATTTCATGCGGATACTGTGGGCCGTGGATCACGGCCTGAACAAGATATCGAAGCGCATGGGATCCTCTCTGGGCATCACCGGGCCCCAGCGGCTCGTGATCCGCATCGTGGGCCGTTTTCCCGGGATCAACGCGGCCCGGCTCGCCCATATCATGCAGCTTCACCCCAGCACCATCACCTGCATCGTGAAGGGTATCGAGCGCCGGGGCCTCATAACCCGGACCACCGACGAGCGCGACGGAAGGCGTTTGAACCTGGTGCTCACCGAGGAGGGCCGCCGCATGGCCCACGACACCCCGGGCACCATCGAGGCGGCGGTGCAGAAGGTCCTGTCGGATGCCCCCTTCCTGGAGGTGGAGTCCGCGAGGCTTCTTTTGAAGCGGCTTGCGAACGTGCTTGCGGAGGAGCCCGAGGCCGCCGACGGGTATGGCGGGATCGATGACGAAACGGAAGGAGAGCGGGCGTCCAGGCTCGCTCTTTGATTATCGGGGGCCGGCGTGAAGTTTTTTTCGTCTTCCTTGAATCGAATGGTCCGCGGGCCCGGAAAAACGGGCCGGGACGCCGCCGAGCCCCAAGAGGACAATCCCGCGGGGGAAGCCTCGCCTCCGGCCGCAGGGTCCGGCGGCCGGCTTTCCGTGGAGGAGGCCGCGCGCCTCTTGGACCTGCCGGAAAAGACCGTGGAACGATGGACCCGCCAGGGCCGGATCCCCTTCAGCCGGGACGGCCGGAACAATGTTTTCGACCGGGACGAGCTTCTTGCCTGGGCCCGGCACGGCGGCCTCATCAAGCCCTCGCCCGGGATGCCGCCGGGTCATGCGGTAAAGGCTGGCAAGGATGGCGAAACCCTGGCCGCCGCCATCGCGCGGGGAGGCGTTTTCCACGGCGTCGCAGTAAGGGATAGGGCCGAGGCCCTGACCGAGGCGGTCCGCCTCGCGCCCGTGCCGGAGTCCTTCCGGGAGGAGTTCCTGCGTCTCGTCACCAGGCGGGAGGAGGTGGCGTCCACGGGCATCGGCCGCGGCGCGGCCGCGCCCCATCCGGTGTGCCCGGTGTGCCCTCCCGCCAATCCGTCAGCCGTTACCGTGGTTTTTCTGAAGGATCCCGTGGACTTCGGGGCCGACGACGGCATCCCGGTCTTCGTGCTTTTCCTCATGCTGTGCGCCAAATCCGCGGCGCACCTGCGCCTCCTATCCCAACTGGCTGTTATGCTTTCAGATTCAGACTTCGTGGCCATCCTCCGTACGCAGCCTCAAGCGGATACCCTTATCGCTGAAATCGCCCGGAGGGAGGCGTCCCTTCCCGGCCCGGCCGGGCCGCCAGGATCGGATAAGTGAGGCCCTCGCGCTTTTTGCCGCAGCGGCACGACCGCTCCGCGCTCCTCCTGCTGGCCGTGGCGGTGGGCTGCCTGAGCGGGCTCGCCGGCGTGGCCCTGAACGCATCCATCGCGGCCCTGTTCCGTATCACCACAAGGCTGGGAAGCTCGCCCTGGGTCTTCCTGCTGCCGGCTGCGGGCGCGCTGGCGTCCCGGGTGTTCCTGAGGCTCGCGGCCGGGGAGTCGCCGGGGCACGGAATCCCGGAGGTCCTCGAAAGCATCTCGCTAAGAGGCGGGCTTCTCCGCTTCCGCCTCATCTTCTCGCGCCTTGTCGCAAGCTGCCTCACCATAGGCTCGGGCGGCTCAGCCGGCCCCGAGGCCCCCATAGCGGTCACCGGCTCGGCCATCGGCTCCAACGTGGCCCGGCTCTTTTTCCTTCCCGAGCGCCACCGGGTCACGCTTCTGGCCTGCGGCTGCGCCGCCGCCATAGCCTCGGTCTTCAACGCCCCCATAACCGGCATAGTCTTCACCATGGAGATCATACTGGGCGAATGGTCGGCGGTGAGCCTGGTACCCATCGGCGTGGCCGCGGTGGCGGGCACCCAGGTGAGCCGCTTCCTGGAGGGCAACCAGATTCCCTTCGGGCAGACTGTGTTCCGGATCGGCGTCGAGGACATCCTGGCAGCGGCGGTCCTGGCGGCCGCCGCCGGCCTCGCGGGAGCCTTGTTCGCGCGGATGATACGCCGGAGCCGCCGCATGTGGCAGGCGATTCCCGTGCATCCCTTCGCGCGCACCTTCCTGGGGGGCG
>JAKAGN010000164.1 GCA_021815525.1 Deltaproteobacteria bacterium | reverse complement strand
AGGGGAAAACCTTTTGCGCGCAAAAGGTTTTCCCCTTCCCCTCCCCCCGCGAATCATCTTTCTTTGCACGCAAATGGTATCAGGCGGAGGCCGTGGCGGTCTCCACCGCGAAGACCTTTCCGGCCACGGAGTCGCGGCCGTAGAAGTCAGCCCCGATCTCGCGGGCGAACTCGATGTTCACGGGCGCGCCGCCCACCATGATTTTGACGCCGTCCCGGAGCCCCGCGTCGCGGAGGGCCTCTATGGCGGATTTCATGGCGGGCATGGTGCTGGAGAGGAGCGCGCTCATGCCCACGACCTGGGGCCGGTTGGCGCGGACGGCCTCGACGAAGGCCTCGGCCGGGACGTCCACGCCTAGGTCGATCACCTCGAAGCCCGCGCCTTCCAGGGAGATCGCCACGAGGTTCTTCCCTATGTCGTGCATGTCGCCCCGCATGGTGCCGAGGACCGCCCGGCCCAGGGGCTTGGCGCCGCTTCCCTTGAGGATGGGGGTTAAGACCGCGAGCCCGCTTTTCATGGCCTCGGCCGCCACCAACATCTCGGGGAGGTAGATTTCGCCGCTTTGGAACAGGCCGCCAACTTCGTCCATGGCCGGAATCAGGGCCTTTTTCATGATCCCCTCGGCGTCGGCCCCGCCGCCCAAAAGCGTCCGCACCCGCTCCGGCACCAGGTCCTCGCGGCCCTCCACCACCAACTGCTTAAGCTCTTCCATTCTTTTCTCCTCCTCTTCCGGGAACCTGCTGTCCTTATGATTTGCCTTTGTTTCAGCATCCTTGGTTCTCTTCAGAACCCGTGCTCCCGGTTCCAGCGGCGGGTTTCGTCCAGCATGGCGTAGTAGTTTTCGATCTTCACGTAGTTGGTCACGGAGTTGCCGCTTCCGATGGCGAAGCCCCCGCCCGGGCCGCAGGCGTCGAGGATCTGGCGGCAGCGGGCGCGGACCTCGGCCTCCGAGCCGCGGGTCAGGAGGTTCACGTCCACGCCGCCCAAGATGGAGATGCGATCGGAGTACTTCCGGTAGACGCTTTCCACGGGCTCGATGTTGTCCTCGAAGGAGTGGATGCCGTCTATGCCGACGGTTTCGATCATATCCTCCATGAGGGCGTCCACCTGGCCGCAGGAGTGGAGGAGGAAGGGCTTGCCGTGGCGGTGGGCTGCGTCGGCGATGCGTTTAAGGCGCGGGATGACGTGCCTGCGGAAGAACTTGGGGGAGAGCATGAGGCCCGTGTTGAAGCCCATGTCGTCGGCGTAGAACACCGCGCCGGCCGCGGGGTGGGCCATGGCGCGGTCGATGGTGGTCTCGGCCAGCACGGTCAGGTTCTCGAGGACGTCGTCGATGAGATCCGGGTCCCGGATGCTCTTGATGGCGGTCTGCTCGAAGCCCATGAGCGAGCGCAGGTCCTCGAACACGCCGAAGTAGAAGAGCATGAGCTTGGCCCCCTCCGGAAGCTGGGGGGCCAGGTAGTCGAGGGGGATCAGATTGATGGAGTCGAGCGACGGCCAGGGAAAGTCCTTGAAGCTTTGCCGGTCGCGGATGAGACCCGCGTGCTCGTTTTGCCAGGAGCGCTTCTGGACGCCGCCCGCCGCGGGCTCGATCTTGTCGAGCTGCGTGCGTGGGAGCGGCACGATGGGCACGGTGGTTACGTAGTCGTAGCCCACGGCCCTGGAGAAGGCGAGGGAGAGGTCCATGAGGGCGAGCCCCTTTTCCATGGACTCCTGGCTCATGGAGCCGTCGGGGCCGATCAGGTCCATGAGCTCCATCATGGAGCTGATGGGGGACGGCAGCCCGGTGACTTCCGCCATGGGGTCGCCGTCCACGAAAAGCTCGATGATGGGCACGGGCCCATTTTTGGTCTCCCTCATGAGGACCTTACGGAGGGCCTCGAAATCCGCGCCGGTCTTGAAGGGCTCGGGAATCTTCATGCTTTTTCCCCTTTCTTCGTTCGTTTTCGGTGGGCGCGGAGGAAGCGCGCGCAGTGGGGGTCGCGCCCGAGGAGCGCTTCCGCCGCCAGTATCTCCATCATGAGGGCCTCGTCTGTGGGGTCCAGGATGGCGGCGTCGAGGCCGGCCGAAAGCGCCAGGACGAGGAGGGCGCGGTTCAAGAGCGGCCGCCTGGGGAGCCCGAAGCTCACGTTGCTTGCGCCCATGATGGTTTTCGCGCCCGGAAGCCCGGCCTTGACCGCCCGGAGGCATTCCAGGACCGCCAGCCCCGCGCCGGGCTCGGCCCCGAGGGGCATCACGAGCGGATCGAAGTAAAGCCTTTCGGGAGCGATTCCGGCTGCGGCCGCGGCCTCGTAAATCTTCGTGGCGGCTTTCATGCGGGCCGTAAGGTCCCTGGGGATGCCATCGTCGCCCATGCACAGGGCCACGAGCGGCGAGCCGCAGGCGGCGGACAAGGGAAGGACCTTTTCCAGGCGGCGGCTCTCGGCCGAGACCGAGTTGATCCAGGGGCTCGCGCCCTTTGCGGCGGAAAGGCCCGCGGCCAGGACCTCCGGGTTTTCGGAGTCGATGGATAGCGGCTTTTCCGTGGCATTTTGGGCCACGCCAACGAGCCAGATCATGTCGCCGGCGGCCTTGGCGGCGTCGCCCCCGCCCGAACCGGCGTTCACGTCGATGACCTCCGCGCCGGCCCGGTCCTGGGCCTCGACCAGCGCGGCCACGGCCGCGGCGTCCCGCTCCGCCACGGCCCGCTCCACGCTTTTGCGGGTGGCGTTCAGCTTCTCGCCGATCACGATCATTCCGGCTTTCCTTCATTTTTGGGCGGATTGGGGGAGGCCGGGGCCGGAAAGGGCGCAAGCAGGCGCTCGGCGGTCTCCACCAGGCGCACGAGGTCGCCCAGGGACTGCATGACCCGCGCGGGCTCGCTTCTTATGGTCTCGATGGAAAGGGCGTTCATGACGAGGAAAAAAAGCCAGGAGAGCCCGTCCAGGTCGCGGCCCATCACCTGGCGGTAGGCTCCGGCGAACTTTTCCATCCAGCGCTTTTCCATGGCCCGCACCTTCTCGTTGAGCGCGGGGTCGGTGCGTGAGGCCACCACCATCTCGAGCCAGGCGTAGAAGGGGCCGCTCGTCCAGTGCCGCTCCCAGAGCGAGCGGGTAAGCGCCGCCAGCGAGGGGCTTTCCCCGGCGCCGGGAACCAGGGACTCGCGGAAGCTTGCGATGGTTTTTTCCAGCACGTGCTCCACGGCCGCCGAGACCAGCTCCTCGCGGGTGGCGAAGTGGTGGAGGAGCGTTCCGCGGGAGACGCCGATTTTGCGGCAGACCTCCTGGGTGGTGGTGGCCGCGTAGCCCTTCTCCGCGAGGCACTGGTAGGCGGCGTCCAGGAGCCTTCTGCGGGTTTCCACCGCCCGGTCCTGCATCCTGGGATCGCGTTGTTTTCCCTCTTCGCTCATGCCGGTGCTTCTCTCCCCAAGCCGGCTCGATAAAAGAACAACCCGGACTTTTTATTTGTTGTTCAGGTTCATTTTCTTGAAGAATGTCGTATCAAAGGCCAAATAAAAAGTCAAGTATGACTTTTTATTTGGGCGGGTAATACCGATCTGGGGGGCTTGCGAGGGCGCGGGGCCAGCGGCGCGGGGCCAGCGGCGCGAGGCCTTTAACCCGAATTTTTCGGAAAGGGGGGAGGCGGCATAGGTGCTAGCCTGACAGCGGGATGCGGAATCCGTCATTCCGGGCGTTGCGCCGGAATCCGTTTTTTTGTCTACTGCAATATTTTTCCAAGCCTCGTCCTTCGGGGGCTTCTATGCGAAGCCCATAAAAACTGCTGCGCGTTGCTGCGCAACGCGCAGCCATTATCGGGGGTCCCGGGGGGCGTAGTCTCCCCGGCCGCCGGAGGCATTTTGGAAAGGGGATAGGGTGGGGGGGCGGGGGGAGGGGAAGGGGAAAACCTTTTCGCAGAAAAGGTTTTTACCTTCCCCTCCCCCAGCGAATCTTTTCACGCCGTGCGCGGGCGTCAAAGGGCCTTTTCCCCGGTTTCGCCGGTGCGGATGCGGATGGCTTCGTCCACCGTGGAGACGAAGATTTTCCCGTCGCCTATCTGCCCGGTCGCCGCCGACCTGCGGAGGATCTCCACGTAGAGGGGGGCCTTGTCGTCCTCCACCACCAGAACCACGCGCACCTTGGGGACGAAGTCCACGTCGTACTCGGCGCCGCGGTACACCATCTTGTGGCCCTTCTGCCGCCCGAAGCCCTTGACCTCGGAGGTGGTCATTCCCGAAACCCCCGCCTCGGTGAGAGCCTTTCTCACGTCTTCCAGCTTGAAGGGCTTGATGATCGCCTCGATTCTTTTCATGGCCGAAAATCCTTTCCGTTCGTCTTGAAAATCCGTGGGAGCCCGCCTCGTCAGGACTGCCGGATGGTGAAGTCCGGGTAGGCCGTCACCGCCACCTCGTGCATGTCCAGGCCCTCCATCTCCTGGTCCCTGGGGACCCGGAGCGGGACGACGGCGTTTAAAATCTTGAAGAAGGCGAACATAAGAGCGCCCACGAAGACGAAGTTTACGCACACCGCCACGAGCTGGGCCAGGAGCTGGGAGGCGTCGCCGTAGAAGAGGCCCCTTACCGCTCCCGAAACACCGTTGAATCCGTCGCCGTAGGTGCCGTCGGCGAAGAGCCCAAGGGCCAGCATCCCCCATGCGCCGTTTATGCCGTGGACCGAGACCGCGCCCACCGGGTCGTCGATTTTAAGTCTTGATTCCACGAAGACCACCGCGAGGCACAGGATGATTCCGGCCACAGCGCCTATCACCACGGCCGCCACCGAGTTCACGAAGGCGCAGGGGGCCGTGATGGCCACGAGCCCGGCCAAAAGCCCGTTCGCGGACATGGAGATGTCGGGCTTGCCGTAGCGGACCCACATGTAAAGGGCGGCGGAGAAAGCGCCGGCGGCCGAGGCCAGCATGGTGTTCACGGCGATGACGCCGATTCTCAAGTCCCCGCCGGCCAGGGTGGAGCCAGCGTTGAAGCCGAACCAGCCGAAGGCCAGGATGAAGCAGCCCACGATGGCCATGGGTATGTCATGGCCGGGTATGGCGACCGGGGAGCCGTCGGTCTTGAACTTGCCCAGGCGGGGGCCCAGGATGGCCGCGCCCACAAGGGCCGCCACGCCGCCCGTCATGTGCACCACCGAGCTTCCGGCGAAGTCCACCGCGCCGTGCCCCAGGCCGAAGTTGCGGCCAAGGGCCGAGAGCCAGCCGCCGCCCCACACCCAGTTGGCGTAGAGGGGGTAGACGATGCCGGCGATGAAGAAGCCGTAGATGACGAAGGACTTGAAGGTCCAGCGCTCGGCCATGGCCCCGGTGGGAATGGTGGCCGTGGTGTCCATGAAGACCATCTGGAAGAGGAAGAGGGCGAAGACCACGGCGTCGTAGGAAACCCCCGAGAGGAAGAATCCCTTGGTGCCGAAGAGCCCGAAATCCTTCCCGAAAAGGTGGATCGAAAACTCGCCGTTCAAGACCCCGCCGCCGCCCAGGACGCCCACCCCGCCAACGCCGCCCATCTGCAGGGCGAAGCCCGAGATCCAGTAGCCCAGCATCCCTATGGCGTAGATCATGAAGTTCATGGCCATGGTGTGCCCGGCGTTCTTGGCGCGGGTGAAGCCGGTCTCCGCCATGGCGAAGCCGGCCTGCATGAACATGACCAAAAAGCCGCAGACGAGCATCCAGGCGAAGTTTATGGCCACCCGGTTGTGGCCGGCCACGTCGGCCACCTTGGCGGCAAGGGGCTCGGTCTTGCCAAGCTCCTCAAGCTCCTTCGCCGTGGGCGCGTTGGGGGAGGCCCCCACGATGTCGGATGCCTGGCCGGTCCTTGCGCCGGAGGGGTCGGGCGTAGCCGCGCAGAGGATCGCGGCGTGGCCGGCCACGAGGAGAAAGAGGAGGAGGATGGCGAGAAGCTTCTTTTTCATGACACTCTCCCGGTGTGAGGGGTTATTGCCGCCGCCGCGCCCTCGGCCAGGGGTTTCCCCAGTGTCCGGAGCGCCGGCGATGCACGGT
This sequence comes from Deltaproteobacteria bacterium, assembly GCA_021815525.1. Taxonomy (GTDB): domain Bacteria; phylum Desulfobacterota; class Desulfobacteria; order Desulfobacterales; family Desulfatibacillaceae; genus JACRLG01. Next base: position 482 of record JAKAGN010000164.1, on the reverse strand, counting down.
ATCAAAAATTCCGTGTCTCGACCTGACTCCCCTAACTGCATCCGGCGTGCCATAACTTCTATACAAATATAAAACAATAAGTTAATTAAATTTCGTTTTTGTTATGTCAAACAAATAAAATACAATTTTGTTATAAATATTTTATTAATAACATTTTTGTAATTTATATCGAAAGCGTTCAAAAAATGAACGCATAGGTGCCAAGTGGGAACAAGGGGGAATGAAGCGTTCAGAAAATGAATGCGAGGCATAACTATCCGAAACTATATGCTTTACACCGATAGCGATTTGTCAGGATCTTCTCGTTGGGCGATCTTCCCCAGTCCGCTTGACCCAAGCCTCCAGAAGTCGGACGGAAAGATGCGAAGCCCTGGAAAACCGCGGGGCGCGCTGCCGTGCAGCAGCGCGCCCCGTGCATATCGGGGGTCCGGGGGCGGTTTGCGCCCCGGGCCTTTTGGAAAGGAGGGAGGGGGTGCGGGGGA
>JAKAGN010000163.1 GCA_021815525.1 Deltaproteobacteria bacterium | reverse complement strand
TCTCTCCGGAGCGCACGGGCCTCTGCGGCGCTTACAACTGGATGGACTGCAAGGCCTCCTTCGAGATCAACCCCACCGGCCCCAACCAGCCCATCGAGAAGGGCGAGTGCCTGGACCCGGTCCTGGGGCAGTGGAAGGGCGTGAACGACTTCGTGTTCAAGGCCTCCCGCGGCGCGGTCAAGCAGTACAACTTCTACTCCATGACCCGCGACCCCATGACCACCTGCGGCTGCTGCGAGGCCATCGCGGCCATGCTGCCCCAGTGCAACGGCGTCATGACGGTTAACCGCGACTACACCGGGGAAACCCCCTGCGGCATGAAGTTCACGACCTTGGCGGGCGTCATGGGCGGCGGCGCGTCCTCCCCCGGCTTCGTGGGCCACTCCAAGTACAACATAACCCAGCGGAAGTTCATCGCGGGCGACGGCGGACTGAAGCGGATGGTGTGGATGCCCAAGATGCTCAAGGAGGAGATCAAGGAGCGCCTCGTAAAGCGCGGCCAGGAGATGGGCATTCCCAACTTCTACGACATGATCGCCGACGAGACCGTGGGCACCACCGAAGAAGAGGTGCTGGCCTTCCTGCAGAAGGTGGGGCATCCGGCGCTTTCGATGGATCCCATCATCGCCGGTTGATGAAACAATAGAGCGCGGGGCGGTTCTCCGCCCCGCGCCAGCGAAACCGGGGGCGTCGATTGACAGTAGATCGGCAAAGGTTAAACGTGAGGCCTGGATCAAAACGATGAAGTGCAAGGCGCGTGACCGAGCCGCGAGGCGATGCGCAACGCCGCAATTCGCGTTTTGAGACGGGCCGTTCGCGCCACATACAAGGAGAACCCCTCAAATGGCATTGACCGGCATTCAGATATTCAAACTTCTTCCCAAGACCAACTGCAAGGAGTGCGGCGTCCCCACCTGCCTCGCCTTCGCCATGAACCTGGCAAGCGGCAAGGCGGAACTGGACCAGTGCCCCTACGTCTCGGCGGAAGCGCGCGAGCAGCTCGCCGAGGCCTCCGCTCCCCCCATCCGCCCCGTCAAGCTGGGCGCTGGCGTGCGGGCCTTGACCGTGGGCGGCGAGACCGTTCTTTCCCGCCACGAGAAGACCTTCTACAACCCAACCGGCCTTGCGGCGCAGATCGCTTCCGACATCGCGCCGGCTGAGCTGGAAAAGAAGCTCAAAATCTGGAACGCCTTCCAGTTCGAGCGCGTGGGCTTGAACTTGAGGCCCGAGATGGTCGCCATAAAGGACGTCAACGGGAAAGCCGACCAGTTCGCCAAGACCGCCAAGGCCGTGGCGGAGTCCTCGGAGTTCTCGCTGATCCTCGTTACGGAAAACCCCGACGTCATGAAGGCGGGCGTTCTGGCCGCGGGCTTCAAGAAGCCGCTCCTCATGGGCGCCACGGCCGCAAACGCCGACGCCATGGGCGCCATAGCCAAGGAAACGGGGCTTCCCCTGGGTGTCAAGAGCGACTCCGTGGCGGGGCTGATGGCTCTTGCCGAGAAGTTCACGGGCATGGGCTTGAAGGACCTGGTCTTAGATCCCGGCTCCAGGGAGCCCAAGGCCGCCTTCGCCGACATCGTGGCCATCCGCCGCGCGGCCCTCAAGCAGGGCAACCGCGCTCTCGGGTTCCCCACCATCGTCTTCGCCAACGAGATGGCCGGTAACCTCGACGTCGAGACCATGATCGCCGCCACCTTCATCGCCAAGTACGGCTCCATCGTGGTGATGAGCGATTTCGCCGGCGAGAACATCTTCCCGCTCCTCCTGGAGCGCCTCAACATCTTCACCGATCCGCAGCGGCCCATGACGGTCACCCAGGGCATCTACGAGATCAACAACCCCGACGCCAACTCCCCGGTGCTGGTCACCACCAACTTCGCCCTGACCTACTTCATCGTAAGCGGCGAGGTTGAAGGCTCCAAGATGCCGGCGTGGCTTTTGATCAAGGATTCCGAGGGACTGTCCGTCATGACCGCGTGGGCCGCCGGCAAGTTCTCCGGCGACGACGTGGGCGCCTTCGTGAAGAAGAGCGGCATTTCCGACAAGGTGAATCACAAGCAAGTCATCATCCCCGGCTATGCCGCGGCCATCGCCGGCGACATGGAAGAGGAGCTTCCGGGCTGGACCATCACCGTCGGCCCCAGGGAAGCCGCGCACATCCCGGCCTTCCTGAAGGCCAAGAAATAGATACACCGTGTGGGGAGGCGTTCTGAACCGGGACGCCTCCCCGTGCTTCATTTTTTCATGAACCCTAAGTCTTGGCGTGGGCGAGGCTATGGGGCCGGGGCCGGGAACGGCGGCTTTCAGGGGACCTTGCCCCTGGCGGCCGGACCTGGCCATCATCCACAAAAGCTCCTCACACCAACTGGAGGAAATATGATTCTCATCGGCGAAAGCCTAAACGTCATCTCCAAGAAGATCGGCAAGGCCTTCAAGGAACGCGACAAGGGCCCCATCCAGGAAGAAGCCCTGTTCCAGAAGCAGGCCGGCATGGACTACATCGACATCAACTTAGGGCCCGCCAAGAAGGACGGCCACGAGCTCATGCCCTGGGTGGTGGAGATGGTCCAGGAAGTGGTGTCCGACGTGCCCCTGGCTCTCGACACCTCCAACATCGAGGCCATCCGGCAGGGGCTCAAGGTCTGCAAGATGACCCCCCTCATCAACTCCATCATGTGCCGGCCCGAGCGCTACCAGGAAATGGTGCCCATGGCGGCCGAGAGCGGCGCCGACTTCATCGCCCTCATGTGGGGCCCCCAGGGGCTTCCCCGCGACGAGAACGAGCGCGCGGCCCTGGCCGTCGAGCTTCTCTACTTCGCAAACGAGGCGGGCATCCCCAACGAGAAGATCTGGGTGGACGGCATCGTGACCCCGGTCAACATCCAGCAGCCCCAGCTCATGAGCCTCATGGCCTTCACCGGCATGCTCCAGGACATCGCGCCGGGCTGCAAGTCCACCTGCGGGCTCTCCAACATCTCTAACGGGCCCCCCTCGCACCTTCGGCCCATCCTGAACACCACCTACATGATCATGCTGGAGCGTAACGGCATGTACTCGGTCATCTCCGACCCCCGCGACACGGTTCTCACCGACGTCGCCAAGGGCCGCCGGCCGGACATCGTGGACGTGGTTCACAAGGTCATGGACGGGGCCGCCATCGACATGGGAAGCCTCTCCAAAGAACTGCAGGACTACGCCAAGACCGCCAGGGTCATCCTTGGACATACGCTGTACTCCGACTCCTGGCTGGAGATATAGGCGGCCGTCGAAAAACGCGAACTGCTGCGTTGCGCTTCAAAGCCGATTTCGGTCACGTACAAAAGAGTACGCTCCCTCATCGGTTTTTCGCGCGCCTTGCATTTCATCGTTTTTCATCGGCCTTGGAAATCGCGGGCCGACAGGTCGTTTTATTCGCACATAAGCGGCCCCTTTCCGACCTCGGGAAGGGGCCGTTTTAATTGAAAGGCATGTCATGGCCCGGGTGGATGACTACATAAACGCCAAGGCGCTCGCGGCGGAAGCCCTGGCCGGGCGCCCGCCGGACGCCCTTTCCCGGGAGTCGGGCTACGCGCCCGCCGGAGAAAACGCCCTCCGGGTCCCCTTCCTGAACCGGACCTTTCTCGTGACCGTGCCCGGCTTCGCCTTCACCGACGAGGCCGCGCCCGAAAAGCCCGCGCCCATCCAGGAGGAGGTCCTGATCCTGCATTACCTTCTGGGCGACCCGCTGGCGCAGCCGTCCGCCGACTGGGCCGCCTACCGGGAAATCCCCGGCGCGGCCTTCTACTTCTCGGCCTTCGTGAAGCGCGCCGTGGACCCCCTTAAAAACGTCTTCGGCTCCGATCCCGCGGCCCTCAAATCCGTCGCCCCCATGATCGGCGGAGCACCCTTCGACGGCCCCGGCGACGCGGCCATCGAGTTCTTCCCCTTCCCGCGCGTCCCGGTACGCATGATCCTTTACGCGGGCGACGACGAATTCCCGGCCGAGGCCGCGATCCTCTTCGACCGCTCCGCCGGCCGCATCCTCTCCCCCGAGGACCTGGCGTGGCTTTCCGGCATGATGGTCTACCGCATGGCGGCCCTGGCGGGGCAGAAGAAATAGTGAAAGGCCTCGCGGGGGAGGGGGGAAGGGGGGCCCTTGCTCAGCCTGACTAAAAACGATGAGTTGCAAGGCGCGCGAAAAGGCAATGAGGGAGCGTACGAATAGTACGTGACCGAACTTGGCTTGCACGCGCAACGCCGCAAATCGCGTTTTTAGCCAGGCTGATTGAAAAAAAGGTTCTCCCCTCCCCCACCCCCGCGCCCCCCTCCCCTTCCCTTTCCAAAACACTTTCAATCCGTTATTTGTTCCATTTATAATAAGATGCCCGATAGTTGAGCCGGAGCTGAAATCATAGGGAGATCAAAGACGTGGACATCAAAAGCCTGGGAGAGTTCGGGTTGATCGAACGCATCCGCCGGTCCCTGCCCCAAAAGGCCGAGGGCCTCGTAAAGGGAATCGGCGACGACTGCGCGGTCTTCGACGTCCCGGAGGGCTGGTCGCTTCTCGCCACCTGCGACTCCCTGGTTTCGGGCGTCCACTTCCTGGAAGGCTGCGACCCATTCCTGGTGGGCAAGAAGGCCGTGGCGGTTAACGTGAGCGACGTGGCCGCCATGGGGGGCGTCCCGGCGTTTCTCCTGGTCTCACTGGGCCTTCCGCCCGAAACCCCGGCCTTCTTCGTGGACCGGCTCTACGAGGGGCTGGCGGAGGAAGCCGCGCGCTTCGGGGCCGCGGTGATCGGCGGTAACCTCACCGGCTCGCCGGAGCGCGTCTTCGTGGACGTCACCCTTATCGGCCGCGTGGAAAGGGGCAAGGCCATCTACCGCGGCGGAGCCAAACCCGGCGACGTGGTGGCCGTGACCGGGGCTCCCGGCGAGGCCGCGGCAGGGCTCGCGCTTCTTCTTAATCCCGAAATTTCCGTGGACGAAAAAATCCGCCGACGCCTGGTCAGGGCCCATGAGAGCCCCGAGCCCCGCCTCGCGGAGGGCCGCCTCATGGCCGCCAGCGGGCTCGTTACGGCCTGCGTGGACGTTTCCGACGGCCTTTTGGCTGACCTCGGCCACATTTTAAGCGAATCCGGCGTTGGGGCGGACATATTCGAGGACCGCGCTCCGGTCTCGGACCCGCTCCGGGAGGCGGCCTACGTCCTGGGGAAAAACCCCCTCGATTTCACCCTCCTGGGCGGCGGCGACTACGAGCTTTGCTTCACCGTGAGGGGGGAGAGCTTCGACGCCTTCCGCAAAATTTGGCGCCAGTCGCTGGAAACGCCCGTGGCGGAGATCGGCCGCATCACCGAAGCCCGCCGGGGCATCAGGATTCTCGATGAAAACGGCCGCGAAAGGAGGCCCCCCCATGCCGGAGGCTGGGACCACTTCGCCCGCTGAGATCCCGGTGGCGCTAACCATCGCCGGCTCCGACTCGGGCGGCGGGGCGGGGATACAGGCGGATCTCAAGACCTTCGCGGCTATGGGCGTCTACGGCTGCTCCGCGATCACGGCCCTCACCGCCCAAAACACCACAGGGGTCCTGGGGGTCTTCGACGCGCCCCCGGACTTCGTGGCTCTCCAGATCCGGGCCGTTGCCGAGGATTTTCCGGTCAAGGCCGTCAAGACCGGGATGCTCTCGCGGCCCGAGACCGTTCTTGCCGTTGCGGAAACCGTGAGCTCCCTCGCGCTTCCGCGCCTCGTGGTGGACCCCGTGATGATCGCCAAGGGCGGGGCGGCTCTCCTTTTACCCGAAGCCCGGGAAGCCCTGGTCTCGCGCCTTTTGCCGCTGGCCCTCGTGGTGACACCCAATGTCCCGGAGGCCTCGGCCCTCACCGGAATTAAGATCGGAACTTTCGAGGACATGCGGGAGGCGGCGCGCAGAATCCACGGCATGGGCCCCAAGTGGGTGCTGGTTAAGGGCGGGCATCTTGCCGGGTCCGCGCGGGACCTCCTTTTCGACGGCCGCTCCTTCCACGAGTTTTCGGCCGAACGCATCGAAACCTTAAACACCCACGGCACCGGCTGCACCCTCTCGGCCGCCATCGCGGCGCTTCTGGCCCGGAATCTTCCCGTCCCGGAGGCCGTACGCCGGGCCAAGGACTTCGTGACCATAGCCATCCGCCACGCCCTGCCCCTCGGCCGGGGCCACGGCCCAACCCATCATTTCGCCGATCTCTACTGTAGGGCTGGGCTGAACGCGTTTTGACGGCCGTCCACAAGCGCGATCCGCGGCGTTGTGCGTCGCGGCTCATCGCTTGTGATCGGCCTTGCCGGCGCCTGAGGGAAAGACAAGAGCTTGAAAACCTTAAAAATTTATCCGATGAGCGCGAAGCCCGCTCTTCCGCGCAACCGGACTTTGACCGGTGGAATGCGAAGCCCTCATAAAACTGCGGAGCGTTGCGCAGCAACGCGGAGCCATTATCGGGGGTCCGGGGGGACGTAGTCTCCCCGGCC